>JBKPEN010000118.1:0-7101 GCA_046728425.1 Thermoproteota archaeon | reverse complement strand
ATCCAGAACTGGAGCAAGGATGTCTACAACCTTGTGACAAAGAGGGCCTATGCTTATGAAGGTGCGAAGGTAGAATGGATCGACGGTAATCTCGGCAGCAAGCTAACAATGAAGTATCCTGGCGTATACATGCTTGGCAAGAACGCACATGCTGAGGTCATATCAGTAGCATTTGCAGGGAAGGATCAGCATCAAGATGCAGGAGCGAAGGCAGTCCACCTTGCACCAAACACTACTTCTAGAATAACTAGCAAGTCTGTGAGTAAGGATTCTGGCAGAACAACGTACCGGGGATTGCTCCACGTCGCAAAGGGTGCGACAGGCGTCAAGTCAAACGTAAGGTGTGATGCACTACTGTTGGACGAGCACTCTAGAACCGACACTTACCCATACATTGAGGTTAATGAGGATGACGCGACTATTACTCACGAAGCAACAGTAGGCAAGATAGGCGAGGACCAAATAATCTACTTGATGAGTAGAGGATATTCAGAGTCAGACGCGCTCTCATTGATCATCGGTGGATTCATGGAGCCATTCACAAAGGAGCTTCCAATGGAGTATGCGGTAGAGCTTAACAGGCTAGTCAAGCTCGAAATGGAAGGCTCAGTGGGTTAAGCCTCATACCAAAAACTCTATCTTACATCTTTTGTGATCACTATGGCGACGACTGCTACTACTACTCTGTCCTCAATTGACAGCGGGCACATTGATTTAATAGCAGCAAAAGAGCCCAGCTGGCTTGCTTCGATACGCAAGCAAGCCTTCTTACAGTATCAGTCACTACCTACCGAAGTCTCGCCGCTCTACTCCAAGTATTCAGATGTAACCAAGATAAAGCCAGAAACCATACATTTCGCCGGGCAGACTACAAGGCCTGCTGCTGCACTCAGCAAAGACCTCACTGACAGGTTAAAAGAGGTCGAGCAAGAGACAGGAATTCTTCAAGTAGGTCAAGAAATAAACAAGATCTTTATCCGCGATAGTGTCGCCAAGCAAGGTGTCATCCTATCAAGTATCAAGGACGCGCTGACTAGTCACAGCGAGCTCATCAGATCGCACATGAGTGCAAATCAGCTGAATTATCTGGAGGACAAATTCCTTGCACTTGAAGGGTCAGCTTTCCACTCCGGCATTTTTATTTATATTCCAAGAAATGTCATGCTTGAAGAGCCAATAAGGATAATTACCTCTCTTGCAGACGATGGGACTTCGCTGATATCAAGAAACATCGTTGTAGCAGACACAGGCTCAAAAGCAACAGTTGTGCAGGAGATATATGCTCCTGGCTCATCAGGGAGGCAAGATGTCCAGCAGGGGTATTTTGAATTAGTTGAGACTCATGTCAATCCAAATGCACATCTGGAATTGGTGACTCTACAGGCAATGGGTCATGACACTATCAACGTTTCAAACAGGAAGGCATTTGTCGAAAGGGATGCTAAAATGTCTTGGTATATAGGCATGTTTGGGTCGTTGCTTTCACGCTACAAAACAGACAGCATCATGAAAGGGCCTGGTGCCTCTTCAGAGGACGTTGAGATAGTCTTTGGGATAGGCAACCAATCATTTGATGTCACATCTAATCTTGTCCACCGGGCACCTCATACTAGAGGGAGGGTACTTGTCAAATCAGTGCTAAAGGACACTTCAAAGTCTTTGTTCAAGGGCATGATTAAGATAGGCAAAGAAGGCAAAGGTACGGAATCATATTTAGCAGGACATGCTATCCTTCTTGACAGAGGAGCCAAGTCAGATGCAATACCGGGTCTTGAAATAGAAACTAATGAAGTGAAAGCCACGCACTCTGCCTCCGTAGCCCAGATGGATGAAAACCAGATCTATTATCTTATGACAAGAGGCCTCAGCAGAGAAGGTGCCAAGCGTGAAATTGTAGCTGGTTTTCTTGAGCCACTGTCCAGGAAGATGGGTCCAACTATCAGAGCATGGATTAACTATCTTATTGAGAACAAGTGGCAAGGTAAACAATTAATGCTTAAGACAGACGAGGCGATGGAACAGATATTGGAAGTTGAAAAGTCCCGCTACCGCGAGACCCAAGACCTCTTTGAAAAGCACTATAAGTACAGGTAGTCTGATGCAGTTATGTCAGAAAAAGAAGTAGAAGCAGAAGAAGAATGGGTAAAGGTATGCAGCGAAAAGTCACTGAACAATGGTGACATGCTAGATTTTGATCAGGGCAGCAGGAAAATTCTTATCGCCAAGATAGGAGGTAATGTGTATGCCGCCGACAGAATATGCACACATGCATATGCTGATTTATCCACTGGAATCATGAACGAGGAAGAAAAGACAGTAACGTGTCCATTACACCTATCTGCATTCAAGCTTGATACTGGCATCCCGCAGAACCTGCCTGCGGAGGAGCCTCTTAAAACTTACAAGGTTAAAATACAGGACAACTCAATTTACATCAAGCTGGATTAGCAAAATGATGCAAAAAGGTGCTCTCAATACCAAGAAAATTAGAGAGGATTTTCCTATCCTTAAACGTACCGTTAGCGGAGGCAAGCCCCTTGTCTACCTTGATAATGCTGCTACCACACAAAAACCTCTTGTAGTCATTAATGCGATCCATGACTATTACATGAATTACAATTCAAACATTCACCGTGCAGTCCACCAACTTGCAGAAGAGGCTACACTTGAGTTTGAAAAGACAAGGGAAAAGGTAGCAGAGTTTATCAATGCCAGATCTACTGAAGAGATTGTTTTTACTCGTAACGCGACAGAAGCCATAAACCTTATCGCTTACTCGTGGGGTAGGACCAACGTTAAGAAGGAAGATAGTATAGTCATCACAGAACTAGAGCATCATAGCAATATTGTGCCATGGCAGATACTGACTTCTGAAAAGGGGGCCAAGCTAGAATACGTAGGAATTGATGACAACGGTTACCTAAAGCTTCAGCAATACATGGATTATCTTGACGGTGGTAATAAGAAGAAAGTAAAACTTGTATCAGTGTCTCACATGTCAAACGTACTTGGAACCATTGTCCCAATAAACGACATGATCAAGATGTCGCACGAAAAAGGCATCCCTATTGTTGTTGATGGGGCGCAATCGGTCCCTCATATGCCGGTAGATGTCCAAAAGATGGACTGCGATTTTATGGCTTTCTCAGCGCATAAAATGCTTGGCCCTACAGGCGTTGGCATATTGTATGTTAAGAAAGAGATTCTTGAAAACATGCCTCCGTTTATAGGCGGAGGAGATATGATAAAGGAGGTTCACAAGTACGATACGAGGTACAACGACCTTCCATACAAATTTGAGGGCGGAACTCCCAATATTGCTGATGTCATTGGTTTTGCCGCCGCAATTGACTACCTAAACAAGATTGGCATGGACAGGGTCAGGGACCATGAGGTGGAACTGACAGGATATGCACTTGATAAGATAACTAGAGTCAAAGGCGTCACGCTGTATGGCCCACGCAACACAAAAGACAGAGGCGGTGTGATATCGTTTAATATTGGAGACATTCACCCGCACGACTTGGCCACGATTATGAATGATCATGGCGTTGCGATAAGATCAGGTCATCACTGTGCGCAGGTGCTTATGGAGAGGCTCGATGTTTCTGCAACGTCTAGAGCAAGTTTTTATATCTACAATACAAAGGAAGAAATCGATATCTTTGTTAACGCGCTTGAGGAAGCAAGGAGGGTATTTAGGATTTGAGCGATGACATTTATCGTGAAATAATTCTGGATCACTACCGCAACCCACGCAATAAGGGTAAACTGCTTGATGCAGATGTGAGCATACACGACAGCAATCCTCTGTGCGGCGACGAGATTGATATTCATCTTAAGGTTGATGGGGATAAGATAAAGGACATCAAGTTTGAGGGAAGAGGCTGTGCGATCAGCCAAGCAAGCGCCTCGATGCTAACCGAGATGACAATGGGCAAACCTCTGACATCCGTTAAGGATCTTACTAAAGCTGATATCTTGGAAAATATTGGGCTCCTAAACTTAGGACCAGCAAGAATAAAATGCGCCCTGTTATCGCTCAAAGTACTCAAGCTAGGTATGGTGAAATACTATGCAGACAGAGATCCTGATTCTGCCAAAAAGCTGCAGAGCGATTCAACTGGCCTCTAAAAAATTCTATCGACTCCAAAGAGGAGGAGGACACTTTCGCACTCGCACATACAGCAGATGGAAAAATAAGCCCAATTCTCTGTAGCCCTTCAGTTCGTATCCTAGATTATAGAATTAAGTGCAATATGATTTTATATCAGTTATTTATTACTGTAGCATAACAGTGTAATTTATGTCTGCAGACACTTCTTCCTCGCAGAGACCCAAAAGTAAGATTGCTTATGCCACAATCAGAATGCCTGATGGAAAAGAGCATGAAATCCCATTAGCTCCAAAAACCTTTAGCTCAGGACGTGAAGGATACTATTCACAAGTTCCTTCATTTGTTTATGATAATGAAGTATATGGCGGACAGATCCAGATTTGGAAAAAGAGTGAAAAAGCTCAAAAAGCATGATTTTCGGTCAGAAAAGGGATAATATATATCTTGAAGCACCATTTAACTTTCAAAGTAATAAAAAATCTTGACACAGAATAGTAGTAATCATTGCTACATTCCGATAGTCTATTCAATCAGGTTTTGAAGCTCCTAATTATATACCATACTGTTTGATCAGTTATAGTAATATGAGCAATTCAGAAACTCAACCCAAGGACGAGGAGGAAAAAAACAGAGATGATGCAGTACTAGCGCAGATCGGCGAAGATCCAGGCCTTCCGGCAGATGCAATAGAACAAGACTCAAAATCCATGGCTCATAAGGAAAACAAACAGGGGAAAGACACAGATCTTAGAAAAACAAAAAAATAAGAAAACCATATCTCACCCCAAGCGATCACAAAAAGGGTAATGGGTTCCTACGGCTCTCTTTGCTTTAACTCCTGATACTATTTTCCTTAGCAAGCTCTGTGCATAATTTGAGATGTTCTTTTTCTTCTTTTAAAATTGATCTTATTTCTGTTGCAAACCGCTTTTCCTTTAATTCTTTAGCCACTTCACTTAGCACTTCATAATGGGTTACCTCACCGCCCTCTGCAAGACACAGAAATTCCAATGCATCTAATGTATCAGGATCTTCTCCAAGATAGGTTTGCATCATTTGTGATGCTTTTTGTGATGCTTCTTCGGCATGCTGCCTTATGCTATCCTGGTTTAGATCCTCTGATTTAGAAATTCCCTGCATTAATTTTTCAATCTTTTTCTGATGATTGGCAGCTTCATTTTTCATTGATTGCAGTTTTCCTTTTATTCCTCGTTTATCCAGTAGACCTTTTGAAGAAAGCTCTTCTACCGCTTTTTGAGCTGCCATTTCTAATCCCAACACCTCACCTATCTGCTCTTCAACTTTTTCTATTTCTACCATGTATATACACTCTCTCACCTAGCTTCACATATTATTATTAAAAAAAGTTGGAGTCAATAATACGCTTTCTGATGTGATGTTTTTATCTACCGCTTTCTGATTCTTGCCCATCATGGATTATCATTACATCAGAGTGATTGAACCAAAAACATCCAAGGCACAAGATAGGAAAGAAACTATTCAATAAGTACATCTGCCTAAATATTTAGGCGGTAACAGGTCAGCTGCCCCTTCGTCCTTCTCCTTCAGCTGCTGCTGCCGCTGCTTTTGCTTCTCCTCCTCCTACTCCTCCTGTTACCGTTGATGATGCTTGAGTGATATTCGCTACTCCTACTCCTCCTGATACCGTTGATGATGCTTGAGTGATACTTGATGTCAGGTTAGGGACTGCCTTGGATGCAAAATCAAGCAATGGTGCGTGCCATATCCCAAATCCCACCATAAAGACCACAGCAAATACCAAGACCGCGACTATTGCCCTTGGCTCCTTTACTCTGCGCATGTCTGGAGCATCTTCCATGTACATCTTTCTCATTATCCAAGCATAGTAACCAAGCGAGAGCGCGCTGTTGAGAACGCCGGCGATTGCAAGCCACGGACCCCAATCGACTACAGCGCCGGTATTAATGCCCGCCCCAAAGAGAACTAGCTTGCTCCAGAAACCGTTGAGCGGTGGAACGCCTGCAAGTGCAAGTAGAGATATTGAAAACGCGATTGCTGTAATCGGCATACGCCTGCCAAGACCTCGATAGCCCTCCAAACTATAGCTTGCAAGAGCAGTCGCTACTGCTGCTACTGCAATGAATCCAGCAGACTTCATAACCGCGTGGTTCATTATGTGAAATAGCGAGCCTGGAAGCGCCTGATCAGAGTAGGGGGCAAGTGCAATACCTATCATAATGTAGCCTGCCTGTGCAATAGAAGAGTATGCAAGTATCCTCGGCACGCTTCTTTGCACCAGCGCACCAAGGTTACCAAGTGTCATAGTAAAGACTGCTACTATAGCCAGAGTAAGCGTCCAATCCAGGTTGAGGGCAAACATCCCAAGTACGATCACGCGGAGCGCAGCGGCAAAGCCTGCCTTCTTGGTGCCTGCTGCCAGCAGTGCGCCGATGGTGGAGGGCGATCCTTCATAGGCATCTGGCAGCCACATATGAAACGGCACTAGGCCCATCTTAAAGCCAAAGCCAGCAATGAACAATGCCACAGCAAGCAGGCCAATAGGCGTGAGGCTAGGATCTAGGTTAGTAAGCGCTTTTATGGAATCTCCGATGTTAGTCGTACCTGTTATTCCATAGACAAGTCCTATGGCAAGCACAATAATCGCAGACGACAGTGCACCAAACATGAAATACTTGATTGCCGCCTCATTTGATATCGGGTCGCGCTTTGAAAAGCCCGCTAGTGCATAGGTTGGAAGAGACATCAGCTCCCATGCGACCAAAAGCATTACAAGGTCGGTCGAATACGCAATGATTACCATGCCGATGCTAGAGAGCAGCAGCAGAGAATAGTATGCAGCAGGATTTGACTTGCCCTTATAATAGTTCCAAGAGGAGGCAGTGACCATTATGGACACAATCAAGAGCGCAATGGCAAAGAATGAGCCAAACAGGTCGTCTACTATCACTTCCTGCGAGAATGCCACAGCTGGCAGCACTTCA
>JBKPEN010000026.1:0-3516 GCA_046728425.1 Thermoproteota archaeon | reverse complement strand
TGATATTTACGGTCTAGACTGCTGAGAGTTCGGACACCCCAACCTGTTGTCAAGTCCTCTTGTTCAATTCTTTCAAGTAAAGATGTTGTCTTGTGGGGATCTTTGACTGCATCTGTGAGCAAAAGCACAAGCGCGTTTGGCGTTATGCTTGGGTCTTTGGAGCCATCCCTTCTTATTGTATCATAATAAAATTTTGCCTCTTCGTTCCAGTATTCATTATTGATTTTAAGCGCAAGTCGCTCTGCATTTTGCTTCCATCTCATGTGATTGTAACTATCCCCAACTATGCTTGCTAACTCGCTTCCGATCTTCAAGCTTTCGTAAAATAAAGCCTGAACATCGTTTGCACTCTTCCGCCTGTCTATATGATCCATCCAAGTTGAATCACGGATGGGAAGCTTTTCTGCAGTGCCGGTAAAGCCGTGGTCAATCAAGCCGTCCCCGTCTATATCTTTGAGAAGCCCACAATCAATGAGTGCTTCAATTGACTCCCATCTTCTTTGTAGATACCCCATGTCACCCGTTGCCAGAACATATTCTCTTATCGCCCAAGGGAAGAGAAATGTTGAATCAGCAGAGCCATAGGTAGTAGTGTGCAAAAAAGCCCTGCCACTTATTATCATTGGAAGCTCACCAGCGACAGCACCTTTGGTAGTTTTTTTCGCTTGATGGTTGAAGAAATTGTCAATAACTGAGCGTGCAAAGCGGTAATCACCAAGGGCAAGGTAGCCCCGAAGCGACCAGCCAGTATCTCTTGCCCAATAGTTTGGAAAGCGTGGAAGCCCAGCACATATCCCTTCTCCAAGCCCATCATACTCTGCTTTTAGATATTGCAAGCTAGTCTTGGCCTTTTCATACGCTCTGAGTAATTTTGATATCTGAAGATTTTGCTTCTTTTCTGAGGAGGGGGATTTGATTGTAAGCGTCGATGATGAGTATCTTTTGAAAGTGTTTTCAGTTTCCTGCACAAGCCTACTGTAGTTATCCCTCATGAAGCAAAATTCTTTTAGACAATCGTTGGCATTTGAAAAGCTGCCTACTCCAACAAGCGCAAGTTCGATGGTTTTGCCTTCTTCAAGTTCTAAATCATACGATAGCTCAAGGTCGTTGTCAAATGAGTCTGTCAAGATCTTGCTTGGACTTATGTTTTTTGGCATGATACCTATGGTTCCAAAATACTGCCTCTTGTCTTTCTCGGTATCTCCAGCAGAGCTTATCTGCAAGCAGTTCTCTTGCATGTTGAACTTGGTGATGTTGCTCTGTGAGATGGCTGCAAGCCCATAGCTTGTTATGTTGCCATCTATTAGAAAATGAAAGCGGACTTTATTTGGTACCGTTCTTTTGGCTGGTCTCAGATCATGGTCAGTATGAGGTCTCATACTCATCTTTATTTCCGTTATGAATCCCCTATTTTCAAAGGGCACACATAATCTCCTTTGGACGTGCAGGCCACCCAAATCGTGGTGTGTGGTAAGAACTCCGTATTCGTGCCTAGAAGATAAGGCAAAATTTGGAAGGCGCTTACGCACACCCTTGTCCATAGATACTTCGACTATTATCCTTCCAAAGGACCTTGCAGGAGGTACGTACAGTCCGCCATTGTCATACCGTACGCCCATCCACGTCCAGTTAGCAGAAAGTGACCCATTTGAAGAGCACACAATGTAAGCCTTTTTCCCTGATAGCACAAGGGGGCTCGTAAAATTCTTAAACATTGTATCTCCTCTCGAAACTGCAAGATCGAGATATGCCATCGAATCAGGAGTAGTAATGTGGATACTGTCCTTCTGATATCCCGAGATGTAGTCTGTGAACGTAAATGGAATGGTTATATCCTCAAAGCCTTCAAGCCTGCTCATTATCAGTATTTTGTGTTTGACCTTATCATTTAGGCCCTCTTCTTTAATTATCAAGAACCTTGCACTTTGGTATGGTTTGAATGAAATAGGCCTGCTTTCAGAAAGTGTGGCCGCATTGACCACTTCGTCAGAAGTTGCGATAAAGATACAGTTTTTCTTAACAGGCATCTCATCGATGTAAATGTCAAGTGAAATGACATTACCGCCAAGCGGAACTGGAGGATTCAAAAGCGAAAAGATAAAACCATGCTGCTTGTCCTCTTCTTCACCATTTACTACTATTACGTTTTTGAGGCTGCCTTGCACATAGGATAGCGAAGTGTGGGTATTGTCAAGTGTCCTTGTTATATTCTATCCACCTTTGATGATGTAACACCATCTACAGATTCGACAGAAATGTTATCGCAGACCATGATAATATAATTTTGATAAAAGCCTTGTGTAATCGAACTACATTTTTCGTCTCTAAATAGTTGAGCATAGCACAACATGTACAATGGGGTCAAAAAAGCTAATCATCTTTGCTATCTCCTTCCTCTCTTTTCTCTTCTGCGTTTTTGCCCTCTATAGGAACATTCTACAGAAATATTACAGAAAAATTGCACAGCTCTGCCTCCTCCTCGTTATTCAAAATGAACTAATGGTGCATCGATGCTGAAGCGCGCTGCCGTGTCAGCCATCACATAGAGTCGAATAACCCACTTGTCTTGATCGGGTATGGGCCTAAGGTTGGCTAGCAGGTGGTGTCCCTCTGATAGCTCCTTACCGCTGCTCAGTCTCGTTGCAGGGCCTTCTTGAATATAGCCAAGCACTCTCACGCACGGTATGTTGCTACAGCAAATATGGTATTGCACAAGCACTGTTCTTTTAAGCTTCTTCAATTCTACGCGGCTATATCCTGAATCATATGACAATTGCCTCGCTTTGGAAGAGGATAGGCCCAATGCATTCATATGTTCGTAAGGGTCCAAAGTTTCCTTTTAAGCAATGCTTAACTGAGTGAATTAACAACGTTAATCCAACTTTAATTGTAATCACACAAAACCACTGCAATGCTTGACATGAAACATGCAACACTTGCGATCGCTAATACACATGGCAGAAAATATTACTTCATGATATGTGATACTTGCTTCTGGTGCGCTTCGGGATTTCGGCCCGATTTGCCAAATTATTGCAAGACATTTTTATGCCCTGTCTGCAAAGGAAGCAAAATAGAAGCCATCCCACTTGCGTCAGAGATGAAGTGGAGCGAAATGGAAGCAACAAGAGATAGAAAGATAGCCTCCCAATTCGGCTTAGATCAGGACTAGCGCGGCATAATTGAGTCTATTTTGTCAGCCATGTTATTGTTGTTCTTCATTTCTTGTTCTTGTTCTCCTTTCCTTCTTGGAAACATCTTTTCGTAGGGTTCGAGAATATCTCTGCAAAATGCCATGCCTTTTTGTGTTGGCCTATAGATTGTGATTGTTCTCTTGCCTATTGTAGCTTCTCTTCTTTCTATCAACTCATTGTATTCAATGTCTTCTAATATGGGTTTGTGTTTCTTTAGATTCAAACCACAAAAGCTGACAAGAGCTGTTTGGTTTAGCTCACCATATTCTACAAGTTTTAGTATAACATCTTTGACTATGTATATTCTATCTCTGTACGAGGT
>JBKPEN010000136.1:0-7881 GCA_046728425.1 Thermoproteota archaeon | reverse complement strand
CGCACATACACACACCTGCAATTGGCTTGTACTTTAATCTAGAGATCTCGTGCTTCTTGTGATCCACGTAAAGCAGCGGAAGCTTTGTAAGGCCTATTGTTGCCACTATGCCGCCCACAATCCAGTACAGGACCGACTCCGAAATTGCAAAAGACCCTGAAAAGTTCAGCAGCAAGGGCACGAACGTGGAAATTACGACGCCTACTGGCGTGGCAAACATCGAAATTCCTACCCCTCGGTCATAAGGCTCAACCTCACGCTCGAACTGGTCCAGCAACCCCTCCAGCTTGGCGTCAAGCTTGTTCTCCGTCACCAGAGATTCCATCATTCAGTATCACTATCAACTAGTTAATTAAGATTGTTTGCAACCCCCTCTTTTCATACAGTTTTTGTAATAAATCACATTCACAGATATTATTATTGTAGATATTGAACGGTTCTGATCATGCAAATTTATTACATAGTACTGCCCTTTTCTTCAATTTGTTAATAATCTTTGGATAAAAGCTGGCAAAACTCAATATTTTTGTAACAATTTCTTTGTAGCATAATTTTATATATTTATGATAATAGTTGTACTCATAATTTATTGTGTCAATATTAATATTGTGTGCTTTTTCATTTCATGATGAAAGAGATTGAGTTATAACCGGACAAAAGTCACATACGTCAACCACCCTCTGAACAATTTAACACCTGATTTCATGCTGAAATCAGCGTGGGTTAGCACGGCTATAGCATTGATTCTTACACTTCCTTCGCTAGGGCTATTTATAGCCATCTTCCAAACTACTGGCAACCTCTTTGTGGGCGTATCTGTAGGATTCGGCCTCCACTTCCTGCTCATCGCGCTGTCGACCAAGATATCGTCAGCTCTTTCCACGCTGTTCGAAGACTAGAGCTTTTTCCTGCCGACTTTTGTAAATATTAAAATTGATGCGGCATCCACCACAAGATGCGGAGTTAGTGGTAATTTATGAGTAAGGTAAGTATGCCCGGCAAGATTTTCGGAACGGTACTTTCACACGGCATGAAAGGGAGGATGCTTACAAGGAATGAGCTCCAGACGCTTGCGGAAGCGCGAGATATCGAAGAGCTCGTCACTAGAATGAAGAACACGGTCTACCTCGACGTCCTTTCAAAGCTTACAAAGCCGTACACTGCTGAAAAAATAGAAGGGGCACTAAGGGAGAACCTTGTAAACAACCATGTCAAGATGGTCAGCATCGCCGGAGGCTCTGGCGTGCTAAACGCGTACTTTGAGAAATACATTACCTGGAATTTGAAACTAATACTGAAAGGCAAGGCGCTTGGGAAATCATATGAAGAGCTGGTTCCCAAAATAAACCTGAGAGCTGAAGAACTCGTCGGTAGGCGCGACATCATAGTGAAGGCCCTGGTGGCCAAGAATCTGGAAGAAGCGGTAGCCGCCCTTGCTGGAAGCGAGTTTGGAGAGGACGCGGCAAAAGCCGCTGCAGCGTACAAGGACAAGGGCGACCTCAGGCTCTTTGATACCTATATCGATCATGTATTCTATCGCGATCTAGGAAAGGCCCTGACGATCGAATCCCAGTCCCCTGAAGTGAAGAACATAGTTGCGGCCGACATTGATTCCTACAACATACTTGCTGTGCTCAGAGGAAAATACTGGAATCTGTCACAAAACGACATTGATGATCTTATAGTTGCCACCACTTCTAAGGTCCCAAAAGACACGCTACAAAAGATGATCAATATAGAAAAGCTGTCTGAAGCAATAATGGAGCTGGGCAACACGGTCTACAAAGATATCATTCCGCAGTCTGCAACCAACGACATTAACGCAATAATGCAGCTTGAGGCAAGCTTTGAATCCCTGCAGCTGAAGAGGGTCATCAGCTCGTTCAGGACGATGTTTAACGTAGGAATTATGGTTGCAGCCTTGAAACTGATGATGATTGAAGTCAGAAACCTGGCGGCCATAGCTTCCGGGGTAGAACAAAAGGTTCCTATAGAATCGATCATAACCAACCTAGTCAAACCTGAATAACAGCAACCCGGCGCTGCTTGGGCAGAACCGGCGTGGAGGATCCTAATGTCCTGTTTCCCCTTTGTACACATCCAGTTCTTTCAGAATTTTTATCACGACAGGAATCTCCAGGTCTAGCTGCAGCGCTACAAATTCTTCTGATATGCCCGACAGGTAAAGGTTCCTGACGATTTGCTTTTTTTCTTCAGAGATGGTGTCCTGCCTCACAATTAATAGACAGATCTGCCATTGTGTAATTTAAGAATTTGGTTGCTGCTTTTTTTAGAAAATGACAAAAAATTGGAAGTTACGTCTTACGCTTTAACGTAATGCGAGGGTCTCTCCAGACAAGGTTGGAATATAGCATCTTGGGCACAAGTTTCCTGAATTCCGTACCCTCGCCAGCATACCACTTCGGGAACCACTCGTAAAGGTGCAACCTGATAGTCTGAATGTAGACGATCAACCCTTCGATCAGCATGATGCCAATGTTGCCACCGATCAGTACGGCCAAACCTCCGCCGTGCTCATAGGACTGGTTTACGGTCACGAGCAGTGCAGCGTGCACCAAGAGCATGATACCAAGTCGCGTATAGCTGATGACGTTGGAAAGCACTTCTATGATCCTTACCAGAATGACCTCGATGACAATTCCCGCCAGGCCTCCTCCTTCGTCGTGCCCGTGCTTTGCGGCTATTTCCTGTTCTTTCTTTGCTCCGTAGATCATAATTCCAACGGTTGCAAAAATCACCAGCGGCGCCGCCTTCGCTACCAGGTCAACTGTCACCCAATCGCCAAACACAAAACTGAGCCAGGGGACAGGCTCGGTGTGGACCTCGCCGCCAATGCCAAACATGCCAATAATGTCGTAGCCTGATCCTATGGCAGCAAGAATCAGCGCGACGACTGCTAGGAACTGTATGATGGCCGGGATATCATGCGTGTATACAAAGAGCATGTTCTTCTCCTTGATGTCCTGGTGCAGCCTCAAGCCCATGGCCATAAGTAGATGCACGATCCCTATCGCCACTGAAACCTTCAATATCTTTACCACTTGGTCGAAGGTGAGTTCCGATACATTCAGCACGCCTACGATGCCATCGAGAGGGGCAAATATTGGACCCAGTATGGCCAGTTCGGGAATATAGAAGCCAAAAAATTCACCAGTTCCAAGTCCAGCCAAGCTGGCGGCAGCGCCGCTGACGGCTACTAGTGTTCCCCAGGTCCTTAACGAGCCATTGCCCCTGTGCCTGAGCAGCATGCCGAGTCCAAATAGCAAAAGACCGTGCCCCAAGTCGGCAAACATTATGCCGAAGAAAAGCGGCCATACAAACGCTATGATCGGGGTCGGATCTGTCTCGTTGTACCTGGGCAGCCCCTGCGTCTCGGTTATGACTTCAAAAGTGCGCGTAAACGACTTGTTGGTGAGAAGCGTGGGAAGATGCTGGGCAGCTTCAACATGCTGGTCAAACTGCGCGTCTTCAATTATTGAAACATAATCGCTGGTAAGTTTCTTGAATTTTTCCTCCATTTTATACGGGATGTAGCCTTGGATAAGAGCAAAGTTCTCTGTGCCGCTAGGCTTCCTTGTTATCTCCAGAACGTCTTTGGCCAACCTTGCGGCCTCATGAAGCGACAGGATCTTTGATAGCCCTGCACGCTTCATCTTCTCTACATTTTTTGTTATCTCAGCATACTTGCCTTCAAGTTCCTTAACTTTCGCCTGTGCCTGGGAATAGGCGCTGCTCGGGTTCTGCGGCATGTTTGCAGGAATTTGAAGTGGATGAACTCCAAAGCTTCTCATGACCTTGATGATTCTTTCAGAGTCTTCCCCGGAACCCATTACCACCATGGACGTCTTTTCCTCATTCAGCTTGCTTGTGTAAAGCGGCAGGTCGCCAATGCTCTTTCGAATCTCTGTTTCATCTTTGGAATCTATGACAAATATGTCCGCATAAAACATCTTTAGGCGCACAAATGAAGTCAGATCAATCTTAAGGTTAGCTGCCATCTTGAGCGCCGCTTCAACATTGCTGTATTCCTCGAGCTGCTTGGAAACCCTGTTCTGTTCTGCCAGAATCTTTTTGGGTTCATCAAGCAGTGCCTTGCTCTTATCCTCCAGATCAGCAATAAAATCTTGGATATCTTCAATAACGTAATCTGTCTTTTCTTTTGGCGCGCCCTTGAACATGGTCGCCATGACCCCAGTTTCAAGCGGGATGCCAAGAGCCCTGATGACCTCGTCAATCTCCTGGAATAACCTCTGAGCCTTCAGCAAAAGATCGTCAAAATACGGATTCAGGTGCTCAGAAGTAGTTTGAATAGGGTGGAACCACTCAAGCTCTGCCAGCCTGCTAACAGCTTCTTGGGTTTCTATTCGCGGCAGAATTAATGCTGCTTTCTTGAGTTTGGCCAGTCCCATATTTCAGTTTAGAGAGTAAATCAAATCTCTTTAAAAAGTTTCCTACTTTTTATCTGTACAGAAGGTCGTCGGTCAAGTGCATAACTTTCAAACAATTTGTTCAACACGGTGCATTCTAAATGTAATGGAGTTCCTGCCCCTAGAAATTAAAGACTAAGGAAATGGGGGATTCTGATCCGCCTATGCGATCTATTGGCCCAAGATGATGAACATCATGACTATGCCGTAGATAGCGATCGATTCAACCATACCTACGAAGATGAACACCCTTGACTGCATTTTCGGATTGTCGCTGATTGCTGCAAGACCCGCGGCTCCTACAAAGCCAAGTCCGATGCCTGAACCTGCAGCCGCCAGACCAAAAGCCAAGCCTGCACCAAGCACCTTTGAGCCTCCAGATGCTGCTGCAGTTTCATCTGTTCCCTGAGCAAACGCCTGTCCAATTCCCATCAAACCGGTAAAAGCTATTGCAGTAGGGAGAACAGCCAAAACCGAAATCGCAACCCGCCCGTTCAGCTTATTCATACAGAGGTTCGAGAATAAAATGCCATATTTAATCATTTATACCCAAATGAGCATACACATCATGATACATGGGATAGAACGAGAAAGCAATAGCACTACTTGAACAATGGCTATCTTAATTATAACTGCTAGGGTTATGCAAAGCTCCGTACGGAGACTCAACTTGCTTGCGTCTATTCTGAGGATTAGTGGATCCTTCTCCACGTTCCCCTTCATTGCTTCACCTGTAAGCCCTTTTGAACTTAGGAACCTTGGCAGCCCTTTGATGGATAGATCCATTGCCACCTCAATGTGTCTCTGTCCATCCACTTCTTGCATTGATCATACCGCAGCTGCTGCCTTGTTAGCCTGTCCACTTGGGTTATCTTCTTCAAGCATCGTAGACAGAGCTGCGATGTGCCTCTTGTTTCGCTTACGGATAGCTGGATAATGGGGACGACTTCCCATGCTGCCTTGTATTCTATCTGGCGCTTGCTTGATCTCTGCGGAGGACCAACTATTCATCCTGCCCCTATATGCACGGCTCTAATAGTTACCACGCTGGTACAGCCGGCGGATGTGGATGATGTTCTCAAATACGATAACTGATCTCTCTTCTTTTGCCTTCCGTACAATGTGCTTTGAAACATGATGTAGCAGCTGGTCAGTTGTATTCTTTCTGCGCTGACCGTAATTTAATAAAGTGTAAATGATCGCACCTTATATGAAGGGTCCGACGGGATGTGTTAAACATAGCCATTTAGTGGAATGTCAAAATACTGTATGTTACCAAGCGGCACCTTTTAACATGCCATCGACAACCTTGAACCCAACATACGCAACATATAATGGTCTTGCTGCATACCGTTGTCTTGGCTGAAAGCCGCATTTGATAGAATTTTTTCCTATTGGCAAGTATGTCTGCTGCAAGAGAGAGAGCACACAACTTGTAAACAGAGTAAATTTTGTATCTTGCCAGCTGATGATAGCACAGTATTGTGAGCTTGATTCTTGTTGATTCATCATTTTACAACCCCATCCTGATGCATTCATCGACCATTATGCGGAACATTTTCATCATCTGGAGAGTAATTCTGATGTTGGCTCGAAATGCTGCTTGATTGAGACTTTAATGCAGTAATGGTTTGAGCTGCCAAGTAATTATATTGTGCAATTTTTCTACAATTCTGTGTAGTATTTAAGATAGAAAGCACCAAGTGGAGAGGATATCATAGCAATAGAATTAATCAATGCCGCCAAAGATATGTGACTGCTGACAGATTCCTCGATCGACAAAGTCAGCGCTAGAATAATTCTTTTAAGCAAGTTGCGTCTGGATTGGAAATGCACGTGTATGAATTCAACAAAACTTGAGAGTCTACTCGAAAAAGGTGAAAATAAGGCTCAGACTTTAGATAGAGCCTTGCGCTTGCTTGCGTCGATCTCTTCTTTGATCCTCTGCACCATCGAGTCGTGCTCGGACTTTAATTGCGCCTTTGCCTTTTCAAAATGGCTTGAAATCTCTTCTGTCATGTCCTTGCGCTCGCCTCCTCTTCTGTCATCTTTTTCTTATCCAGTACTGCTTTAACCTTCTTGAGCCTGACAAACTCCTCGCGCTCGCGCTCCTCTAGAGTTGCCTTGATGAAATATACTGCATCTTGATATTGCGGTATGATAACATATTCAAGTGCGTTGAGCAGCTTTTGTGTACGCTCTAGCTCCTTTGCAAGGCTGAATATTGCATTTTCATATTCTGCTGCCTTGCATATGCCTGGGAGCATGCTCTTGATGAGCTTGGCCGCCTTGTCGACAGATGCATTTGTTTCGACAAAGCCATATGATAGCTGCTGCCTGCCCTTCTCTGTCTCGACCTGCAGCGTTGGTATTTTAACGTCTACGATGCGCCTGATGTTGACGTCGACTTCCATTATACTGGGGGTCGAGTCCGATATTGATTCAAGCGTCATTGTGCCAAGGGACATATAGGCGTTATAAACAGAGCTGTATATATCGCCCAAGGGTGTCCATATGTCTTCCCTTGCCTTGTTTGCTTCTTCGATCATTTCGTCTATCTTTTTTAACAATACTTCGCGCTTGTCGTCTAGAATCTTGTGCACCATCTTGGCTACTTGCATCGAGCGCCTTATCTTGATAAGCTCTATCTTTGTTGCTGTAACCCTACCTCCAAATGACATATCTCTCTCTACTTCTCACCCTTTGTAGTATTGCCTGACATGCTTTTCTTTGATCTTGGTCAACTCGCCTTCGGGCAGACCTGAGAGTACATCCCATGCTCTAGTGAGCGTTTCTTCAAGTGTCCTATTCTCGTCAGGTGCCTGCTTTAGGAAGTGTTGCTCAAACTTATCGCCAACATCGAGGTATTTCAAGTCTACGCCTGTAAGACCTGCCCTGCCAACAATCTCTGAAAGTGCCCTGACCTCTTGCGCTCTTGAATAAGCGTCATAGAGCTGATTGCCAACTTCCATGTGATCTGACCTGGTTTTTCCTTCGCCAACTCCATCCTTCATTAGCCTTGAAAGTGACATAAGCACGTTTACTGGAGGGTAAACGCCTTTTCTGAACAGATCACGCCCAAGCACAATTTGGCCTTCAGTGATATATCCTGTCAGGTCTGGGATTGGATGCGTAATGTCATCAGCTGGCATAGACAGGATCGGCACCTGTGTTACACTGCCGTTCTTGCCCTTGATCCTCCCTGCGCGCTCGTAGTTGTTTGCAAGATCTGTATAGAGGTACCCTGGGTAGCCCTTTCTGCCGGGGACTTCTTCCCTTGCTGCGCTGATTTCTCGAAGAGCCTCTGCATAATTGGTCATGTCAGTGAGTATCGCTAGCACATGCATACCTAGGTCAAATGCAAGGTATTCTGCCACAGTTAGGGCCACCCTTGGAGTGATGATTCTTTCGATCGCAGGGTCATCTGCTAAGT
>JBKPEN010000259.1:0-11010 GCA_046728425.1 Thermoproteota archaeon | reverse complement strand
TTTGACAAGATATCTTTTCTAATAATATAGCCTGTGCCTCCAAGTGGACATCGGCGTCCGAAACATGTCCGTATCGTCATAAATGGAGTAGACCATAGATCACCTTCTAGTGCAAGCATCCTAGTGACGAAGTTAAAGCTCCTGTTGCTTGGAACGTACCTACCTTGAACCGCACAGTAATTTCCGTCAAAGAAAGGTAGTGCTTTCTCAAGGAAATCGCGTGTCAGCAGTCCATCACTGTCAAGTATCATTATGTAATTGCCACTTGATTTCTCAACTCCAAAATTCAATGCGATGCCCTTGCCCGCCTCCTTTGTCTGAAGGTAAAATACCTTCACCCTCGGATCGTTAACCTTGGCTTCGTCAAACGTTCTGTCAGAGCAATTATGGCATATTACAATAATTTCGATTTTTTGATAGGTCTGCTTAAGGCAATCAAGTATAGTTCTTTTAATGACACTTTCTTCGTTTCTAGCAGGGATCACAATACTGCACAGCTCTTTCTGGTCGCGGAACCTTTCAGAGACACTTTCCTTCATCTTTAGCTGGTAGCTCGTGACTCTGCCGTAGCCGCCGAGATATAATAAGAATATCATGATTAGCATGAACACGTAGATTAGGTTAAAGGCCAGTATTGGCAACGTAAAGTAAGTCAGGTCAAAATCGCTGTCTACTAGAATTTCAATACCGTATATCCGAGGGTATATTGACGCTGTGAGCACCAAAGCCCATAATGCAATTACAATAAAAAAGAATGCGATCCATACTTTCTCGGCCAATCATTTACACCTTCCATAATGAGCTATGACCACAGCGTTATTGATCCATGGGGCTGTATTCGCATTTATTTATTACTCTAGTCTTTAAATGATATATTACCAACCAAGTAGATTCCGCAAGTAATTGAGGGCCTGCGACAGTCTGTCCATTATCTGTGTGAATATCTCTGTGAATATGTCCTGAGACTTGGTGATTTCATACTCTCTAAAGTCTGAGATGATATTCCCATTTGCGTCACCTGCAGTGACCATTACTACCCGTGAGGGTGGATGAATATCTATTAATGCTTTATATACATCGTTTTGGTCTCGGAAAAGCCCATCGATTTTCAGCTGACCATTATGCACATATTTGACCTCTCTTGTTGTCAAGCTTGACTCATCAGTGATCTTAACCTTAAAGACATTCTTTCCCTCATGCAACTCCGTGGTAAGTATCTCTATCTGAGGTGGTGACCGGTCGTTTTCAACTATTCTCTGTTGTTCTTGACCTCTTTCAGGAAATGGAGGAGGCAGCATTGGGATTGATTGTGCACTAGCATATCTTCCAGCTGACATTGTTAGCATGAGTAACAAAAAGACAACAGCGAGTTCCTTCAATTGACGATAATTATTATTAAACAATTTAAAAGTCATTGCTTCAAATGCATCTGCTAGAGAGTGATCCTGTGTAATATAACCTCGCAATATTAGAAATTTAGAGTAACGAGTAATGGCTGATAAATCATATATGATATTATGACAGAGAGGGATTTCCAACTATATAAATAAGCGTGGGTCTCACCCTTTTCGATGAATATTCTTGCCATCGGGGCGCATCCTGATGACATTGAACTTGGATGTGGCGGTCTATTGTTAAAGGCCTCCAGGCAGGATCACCATAATATCTTCATGTATACCTTGACTCGAGGAGGAGCCTCCGGTGATCCTGAGGAGCGGACAAAGGAACTTATGAGATCTGCAAAATTCATAGGAGCAAGAAGATTGTGGATCGACAATTTCGAAGATACCAAGCTATCGCTTTCAAGCGATCTTATCAATCACATTGAGTTTTTTATAAAAAAAGCTGATCCAGATATCGTGCTTACGCACTCGCTTGGTGATACACACCATGATCACCGCGCAATAGCTGCTTCCACAATGGAGGCTGGAAGATTCGTCCCCAATATTTTAGCTTATGAAATCCCAGTAACTCGCGACTTCAAGCCCCAGGTCTACTATGATATTTCGGATGTCATCGATGGTAAGCTTCAGCTTATCAACATATTCTGGTCGCAGAGAAGCAAATCATTCCTCCAGTCTAATGCCATTCGCGGCCTTGCACAGTACCGTGCCTTGCAAAGCAGATTCAATAATTCAGTAACATGTGTGGAAGCTTTTGAAGTGCAAAAGCTGTTTTTTGGCAAAGAGTTCAAGCTCATGAATGTCCCGCAGGAAAATGTAAGTAGAGCAGCACATGAGAAAATGCCAAAAGAGGTAATCGAGTCGATAAGCACTTAAGTTTAGGTTGTAGTCGCTTTCTTTTGTCCTGCCATCAAGAAGACCTCGTCTGTATTCACCTTATGTTTGATTGACCTTGCTGGGACGCCAGCAACGATATCGCCGTCAGGAATGTCATGTATAACAGAAGCACCTGAGGCGACAATGACGTTTCTGCCTACTTTGATGCCGTTCTTCAGTGTTGAATTAAGACCTGTCCAACTAATGTCGCCTACGCTTGTGCTCCCTCCAATGATTGTTCCTGCCGTCAGTTCACAATCCTTTCCCACATTTACATTGTGAGCAATATGGACTAGTGCATCGAGCTTTGTTCCGTCACCTATGCTAGTGTCAGAGAGTGATCCGCGTGCTATAGAGCAGTTGGTATATATCTCAACACTGTTTCCTAGCCTTACGTGGCCCTTGTGAGGGAATTTTTCGAGCTCGCCACCTTCATACCGCTCAAAAGCAAAGCCATCAGAGCCTAAAGAAGCTCCTGACTGAATCACGCAATTGTTACCAATGATGCAGTTTTGCACAAGCGACACTCTATCGTAAATGACTGTGTTATCGCCTACTGAACAATTCTCGCCTATCACCGCGTAGTCTCCAATATAGCAACCCGCTCCTATCTTGGATTTCTCAGAAATAACTGCCCTCGGTGATATCCCAACCAATTGCTCTTGACGCCTCATTTCCTTGGTCAGTCGGACAAACGTCATGCGAGGATTATCCGTAAATACTAACAATTGCCTACCGCCAATTGGATGGACTACACCTTGCATTTCCTTCTTACACAGTATTACACCTGCCTTTGAACCGGAAATATAGGATACTCCTTTTTGGCCGACATACCAACAAAATGCAAGGTCGTTCTCGGTTGCGTTATCAATGGAAGCTATGCCATGTACCCTGATGTTGCTACCCTCTGACTCAAAGTTGACTCTAAGGTTGGAAAGTGCTGAGACTACATCCAATTCTGACATATGTGAAATTACAAATCTGTAGGTTAAAAATGCTATTAAGGAATTATGTTATTCCATAACGAAGTTGGTAGCTATAAAAATCTTCTGAGAATCGCTTTCCAACCTATGAATCAGATACCAACACTGCAAAGCCACGACCATGGTAGAAGAGGGGGGAAGATAGTATCTACAAGAAAGGCAATACAACAAGCCACGGTAAACGATAGAGAGGATATAATGAGCTACTGCTACAAAACGATGACCAGAATATAATAGAAGCGAATATCGACCTAAAAAGGGTAACCCGCCAAAAAAAGTCGCCCACTTTTTTCATTATAAAATACATATTCTTATATGACAATTATGTTCCAGGAACTCATTGCTGAACAAGCTCAGGAGACCGCTGGAACCTATACTCACAAAAATTGGTGTCATATTTGCCTCCACAGGCCTCTCGGCTAACTTTTGGACTGGATTGGGTCTCGCAGTATCTGTGCTAGCAGCAATTGCCTATACGTCAAATCCTTTTTTCGGTGCTGAATGGAATCCTTGGAATTTTGCTTCTGTCATAGGCGGAGTTTTTCTCTTGGTTTCCGGTTTTTTTGATATTGTGGATGGCAGCGTAGCGCGAATCACAAAGCAGATATCTAAAAGGGGCGCATTCCTTGACTCCGTACTGGACAAGATAGCCGAGGTAATTATTTTTGCCGGTATTGCGTTAGGGCAACTTGCGGACTCGTTCTGGTGCCTAGTCGCCTTAGGATTGTCCCTTCTTGTAAGCTATACGAGAGCGAGGGCCGAATCCCTTGGAGTGACACTCAAGGGCATAGGGATAGGCGAGCGTGCAGAAAGACTACTCATCATTGCGATCATAGGCATGATTCCTGTGAGAGAAGCTATGCAATGGGCAATGCTAATTGTTTCCATAATAGCAGGTATTACGTTAGCTCAGAGGATGGCGGTTACTGTCAGGAGATTATCCTCTACCGAAGCTTAGCCGCTGTGCGTCTATCTGATTCTGATCTTACCTTCACCACGCCCCTATGGACCGCACATGAAACGCAATAAAACTTGACATCTGTAGACATCGGTATGTAAGCCCCTGATGCTCTCAATTCTTTTGCAAGCGTGGGTTCCACAAGGGTGATCCTCCCTGTCACTTTCTTGGCCTTATCTCGAGGAACCAGAGCGCCACATTGGCTGCAATGTACTGCGCCTGAACTACCCTTTCCTCCCTTTGACCTTCCCCTGCTTGCTCTCTTCTTTGGCATATATTGCGTAAGAATTGTCTAGTAACCTTTAAGTCTTGTGTCTGAAATTCACTATACTATCGTTTTGCCGACTAACCGTTAATAATTCACAGGAAAAAAAGGTCGATCTTTTATACAAGGATTTTATATTCTGGATAGCAGAAATGGTAAGAATTATAGAAAATTCATCTCATCCTACCTATTACTTAATCTTCCTCTAGTGCGGTTCAATTCATTCTATCATTTTCCGAAAAGTTCTGCCAACGTAATTTCCTTCCTATATAATTATCGTATTGCTACCCGCTGCCTGTATTTAGTAATGAAAGTTTATTCTTCTTTTGCCTCAAAAAAGTGGAGTTCAAATGCTAGTAACTTGTTATTAAAACTTATATCTCATCAGGGAATTCCTGGCAAGTCAAATCGCCTCGCTCTACAGAAAAATACTATACAAAAATATCGTGACAGAATCGACCACAACCCTTATAGCTCCGATAGATTACAAACAGAGGTGCAAAGGGCACAAGCGCAAGCCCACGCCGCCATCCCAATCCTCGGTATGGGCTGCGCAGACAAGCCCTTTTATTATCAACCTAAAAGAACTTATATGCAGCCAAATTACCTTGAGAATAGCTATCGTCTCACATATTGTGCTTGATACAATAAAGAATGCTGATGGCAAGGTCATAGAAAGCATCGGAGGACCGGCGTGCTATTGCGGCTTTACAAGCAGAAGATTTGGGTTTGATGTCAGCCTCGTTTCAAAAGTTGGAAACGATTTTCCAAAAGAATTCTTCACTATGCTACGGAATAATCGCATAATATTGGGCGACAACGCGAAGGTAGACGCTCCAACCACTAAATTTCAGATCGATTCTCAAGGGGATTCGAGACAGCTATTGCTTAGTGATAAATGCAAACCGATCACTATGGAGGACGTACAAGAGATGAAAGTGGACTGTTGGTTGGCAAGCCCAGTAATAGACGAATTGCCTCAAGACGTGTTTACAGCAATAAAGCAGAATAGAGGAAAAAAAAATTTCGTAATGCTTGATCCCCAAGGCTACGTTCGCTTAGTCAACTTTAAAGGCTCTGTGACGTTGAAAGAAAAATTAGAATTAGATCTTTCGGGCGTAAATGCGATAAAGGTAGACAATCAGGAAATGGCAGCGCTTACGGGTGGCTTGCAGAGCATAGGTGGTATGGAGAGATTGCAGTCAAAAGGTATAGAATTTGTAATCCATACAGAGCGCGAAGCTATACATTTGCTTCACGAGAGAATGCATTACTGGCTGAGCCTAGATAATGTTGACACGGTGGACTCTACAGGCGTAGGTGACATACTATGTGCGTCATTTTCCTGCGCTTATCTGAAAGAAAAAGATCCAATATGGGCGATCTGCTTTGGAGCTGGTGCAGTTAAGGCGGCGCTTGAAACAAGACAGGTTGGCCTAGCCAAAATTCCCTCAATGTCTAAGATAGAAGAGGAGGCCTCCTATTTTTACAATGGCATCGGATTTCAACGACTTTCTTAGCTTTAAATTCGACTATGGAATAACAAAATATAGTAAATAGCAATGAAAATTGCGATTTCAGGCAGCGATATGCGAGACGGAGCACTCCTTTCCAAAATAAAAAAGACCTTAGAACCACTTGGCATTGTGACGCAAATTATGAGAAATGCTGACTATCATACTGCAAGAGAAGTAGATCTCATCATGGTAGCCGGAGGCGATAGAGGTATCCTTGACTATTTCCATAAGATTGAATATGACTCACCTCCTGTTCTTGGTATCTATGAGACCGAGTCGACGGGGTTTCTCGCCCAGTTAGATGTAAAAGAACTCGAGTCTGCAACATATGAGCTAAAGCGAGGGAACTATTCGGTAGAGGAAGTTTTTCGGCTTGCTGTTAAAGTAGATGGCAAGCAGGCAGACCCAGTACTAAATGATGTGGCAGTTTTCCCAAGTAAGAGCGCAACTCTCATGGAGTATGTGTTGCGAATAGATGCTAATGACATTTGGCATGATAAGAGCGATGGCGTCATAATTTCAACTCCCACAGGCTCAACGGCATATTCAATGTCGGCCGGCGGACCTATGGTACTGCAAAAGGCACTCGTATTTTTGATAGTTTCTGTAAACTCACTTGACAACACCAGAAGACCACTTATTGTTCCAAACCAAAGCATGCTTGAAATCACTGACGTCATCAGTCGATACCACTGCGAGGTGGTGCTTGACGGGGGCCACAGGATACAGATAAAGAATACACTTGAGTGCAGCAAACATGCTTTTCCTGCACGCCTTCTAAGGCTTGGTGATCATTCTTCTGCTGCATCACTTATGGCAAAGAAAGTTAAGCTTGCCGAAGACATGCTAAAGATGCCTCCGAGTGCCAAACTCATATTGAAGACGCTCGAGTATGAAGGATCATTAAGCCAAAAGGACTTAGCGACTCGTACAATGCTTCCAGAACGCACTATTCGGCTATCACTCAGTCACCTTATCAACCAAGGGTACGTGAAAAAGAAAACCTCGCTCCGTGACGCCCGTCAGCGGATATATGAATTAAAGTTCTAATGCTTCGCAGCGGCCTTGATAAAGGCCTCAAAGGCCTGCTCAGGCCTTCCTGGCCTGCTGTTAAATTCTGCGTGGTACTGTACAGCAAAGAAAAACCTATGATTCAGTATTTCTAGTATTTCCATTCGTCTGCCGCTGTCAGAATGAGCTGACATAACAAGACCATTTTTTGTTAGAATATCAAGATACTTTTGATTAAATTCAAAGCGGTGCCTGTGTCGCCTCTTTATCGAGCTCGAGTGATATATACTAGCCGCAAGTGTTTTTGGCATTATGGTTATTTCATGCCTTCCTAGGCGCATCGTACCTCCCATGTTGTGGACATCAAGCTGCTCCGGCATGAAATCAATGACAGGATTCTTTGCATGCGGCTCGAACTCTGTAGAATTTGCATCAGTCAATTTACAAACATGTCTTGCAAATGCAACAATTGCAAGCTGGAATCCAAAGCAGATCCCAAGGTATGGAATATTGTTTGTCCTTGCATAATTGGCCGCACTTATGATTCCCTCACTTCCCCTTATACCAAAGCCACCAGGTGCCAGTATGCCTTCAAAGTTTTTCAACATCACAACATCCTGCTCATTGTGATTTTCAAATTTTTCAGAATCGATCCAATACACGTCAACCTTTTTGCGAATGCTTGCACCAGCATGCAATAGTGCGTGATAAATACTGACGTAGCTGTCTGGAAGCTTTACATATTTGCCTACGACTGCGATTTTGATCGAACCCTCATGCTTTGAGAAAGATTCTGCTATTGACTTCCAATCACCCCATTGCGGTGTCTTCCTTTGGAGTCCAAGTCGCGCTGCTATTGACCCAAGCATACCTTGTTTTTCGAGTACTTCGGGTACTTTGTATATTGAAGGTGCATCATGACAAGAGATTACGCAATTTTCTTCTACGCTTGCAAAAAGTGAAATCTTGCGCCTGGCGTCATCTCTCAGTGGCGTCTTACATCTAACCGCAAGGATATCTGGCTGAATACCTATCCTTCTTAACTCCTGAACGCTATGCTGAGTAGGTTTTGTCTTTTGTTCGCCCACAACATCAAGCACTGGCGCCAATGTTACGTGAATGAAAAGTGTATTTGAATGACCATGCTCCAACTCCATCTGTCTGAACGCTTCGAGGAAAGGTAAGCTCTCAATGTCTCCGACTGTTCCTCCGCATTCGACCACCAAAATGTCTAGCTTTTCGTCATTTGCAATCTTGTAAACTGCATTTTTTATTGCATCAGTAACATGTGGAATTATCTGAACGCATTGTCCTAGGTACTTACCTTCGCGCTCAGCCTTAATGACATCCATGTAGACTCTGCCAGTCGTTATGTTATGCTCTTTAGTCATTGGAACATCGATAAAGCGCTCGTAGTTGCCGATGTCCATGTCGCACTCACCACCATCATCTGTAACAAAGACTTCGCCGTGAGCAACTGGATTCATAGTCCCGGCGTCATAGTTTACATATGGGTCTATTTTGACGCATGATATCCTATATCCTGCAAGCTGAAGAAGCTTTGCTGTTGAAGATGTAGTCACACCCTTGCCTAGACCCGACATTACTCCACCTGTGATGAAAATGAATTTAGGTTGATTCCGGGTCCACGACTGCACATCTGCGTTTGGACAGTCACCTTTTTATTCCTTTTTGGGTTATTCAGCGTTATATTAATAAGAAGAAAAGATCCTATCTTAGTTGTTCTTAAAAAATGCAGGAGAGCGATGATAAAAGACCTAGAGGCCGTTCTGCTATACAAGCTGCTCATGGTGGTGTTACCGGCGAAGATGAAGCAAAGCTGGACCTGATGATATCTGATCTTTACGGAGTAGACAGCGACGAGGCTGCAGAGATACACCTGAACTACCATATTGACAGAGTGCTTGCGGCTCTTGCAAGACGATGCGCCGAAAGAGGAATAAGAAGCGATGCGATAGCAGAGCGACTCCTCTACCTGGATATCTCGGGAGCTGCGAATCAAGTGGCTAAGGGCAGGCTAAGTGAACCCGCAGCAATCGATGCTTTATTTAGAGCGCTGCGAGCAGGTGGCAATCAGGACAATGATGATAGGTACATCAGTTTCTATGGGTAGAAGGACTTCTTCTTCTTCTTATTCCATCAACCAAGCTTACTCCCACATACTTATTTCACCTGCGATAACACACAGTAATTTAGCATCGAACGCAAAAACAGTATGTAAACGCTTAACTTTCATATCTAAATGCTTTTGTGTTTTTTGATTTTTCATTGCTGACCCATGTATCCAACATCGTTAAAGAACTCTATTAATTCGTTAACATACTTATTGTCTCTGTTTATACCGTACATTATATTAGCATACTTACTCTGAATGACCCAACCTATCTTTACGAGGTCGCTAATGTTATTCTTGATGTCTTCACGCTTCAAATGAGTTTTTTTATGAAGCACATAGACTGTTGCTAACTTGTTCTCTTCAGCTAGAGCTTTTATTATCTTAATCTTACCTATGCTGCCAAGCCCTATCTCTATTATCTGCCTACTGCTCATCTCTTGTGACACTGGGCTACTTTTCACCTTTGACCTTCCTCATCAATACGGATTCCAGTTCTGCAAGGGACGTCCCGTGTAGTCCTATTGCTTTAAGTGATTTGATATCCACCAGCTTCCTTGCACTTAGATCGTCAAGGTAGTCTTCAATGTCAATCTTTTTAGTGCCTAGTTGGTCGGCAAGTTCTGAAGCGTACAGGCGTACTTCCTTGAGCCCGACGTAAGGCCTTTTCTTGGTTCTGAGCGCCCGTGCCAAAGCCATCAGGCTTATCAGATGGTTCTTTGATAGTTGCTCGATCTCTTCCGTCGTTATTGATGGATGGATCTGGCCGTGGACCTTGCGAATGTGATCAAGCATAACCCTGCCAGAGCCATCGGATTCGGCAAGGTTGCCCGCGTACAATAGCAGATCAAGAGCATATCTTACGTCACTATTTACCTCAGCTGAGGTTGTAATGCTAGCAACTTTGTCAATAACATCTGAACCTATTGCCATTGGATTGAACGCTTCGGTAGCCCGACTCTCTAGTATGTCGCTGATCTGCTGCATCGTATATGGATGAAACTCCATTGGAACCCTCCCAAGTGTGCTCAGCTCTGCTGCGTCAAGTTTATTATAAAATTCCATGCTTCTGGCGATGAATATTACTCCCTTAACATAGCATGGCTTATCAAGCTCATACTCATTTAGGCGTGTCAGATCGTAAATGATACTTGTATCTCTGCTACTTTTTATTAGGTAATCGATTTCGTCTACAATGATCAAAGCATACTGGCGATTTTGTCTCAAATATTGCAAAAGGTAACGCAGCATTTCCTCTGCGCTGAGCCCTTGCGCAGGTAGCTCGGGTGCAATGCGCTCAAGCAGAAATCTATAGATTGCAAATTTGTTGCCTCCCTGCAACTTCATGTTAATGTATACACATTTTAATGTCAACCTATTTTTTGCAAAAAGTTCTTCGATTATCTTAGAGGATCTGAGGACAGTTGAGGTCTTGCCGATCCCTGCAACACCTATTACTTGTAAAACAGCAAGAGGAAATAGGTCGGGATCGTTAGGAACATCAGAGAATATATGCACTATTTGCTGAATCTGGGCTTGGCGATGAGGTAGCTCTTCTGGTAGGTAGCGTGGAGATAATTTCGATTTGTTTTTAAAGATTGCACTTTCAGACATTCAGCTATGTTCGATAGGGATCATCGATCAATATATACCTGAATCAAAAGCAATTTCAAAGTATGAGCCGCCTTGTCTATGTAACCCATATTAGTAATGTATCTCAGCTAGGTATATCAATATGCCAATAGATCCAGACTTTCCAAAAAATAACCAGCCAATTGGCAAGCACCAGCACGCAGACGGGGAGCATTTCCATTTTGTATGGGGGCCTGGGGCGTCCAAAGAAGCGTTAGAGAACGAAGAGGT
>JBKPEN010000240.1:0-13461 GCA_046728425.1 Thermoproteota archaeon | reverse complement strand
GACATGAGGTTTCCTACAACCCCGATTGTAAAGGAGCTGTATATACTTCTAATTCTGAGTCTCTGCAAGAAAAAGTTACCCAACATGTATCATGTAGAACGATATCGTCTATAGCTTAAATTTAGGCAACTGAAATTAAGTCAACACGAAAAGCTTGAACGGCAATGGTGAACATTTGTTGCAGGTTATGCGGAAAGAAGCTAGAGGTCATGGGGGTATGCATCAAGTGTGGAAAGGACATACTTTACGGCTGTCCTAAGTGTGTGATCTTTTCAGATACTATGATACATGTAGATTGCTTAGGCCCATTATCTATTGTAAATGGTAAAAAATGTGCATAATAATTCTCAGTTCTGATAACTTAGTAGAACATGTTGAAGGCAGGTAGTGTGTTGATGACTTTACAAATTCGAATAGCTCTTTATGGGAATGTTCATAAAAACCACCATTGCAGATTTATCAGCCATTTATCGGTATAAAGATATAAGATTGTCAACTCTTACTTATCCAATCAATTTTTTCTTCTTTGCTGTAGAGTCTTTTTGGGCAACAAGAAACATATACGTACCACACCCTCATCGGTACTTCAAACTTAATCCCTTAAGTATATAATAGAATACATATGTCACTATATAGTTATCATTAACTATCATCATAAACTGTTTATCCATAGTGGTTTCTAACAACGATATTGCGAATAGAGTCAGATTATAAAGAAGTTCGCAAGGTGCAATTTACAGGCAGGTCAACATATGTCTTATCGCTTCCAAAAAAGTGGATTGAAGAAATGCATCTAAACGCTGGCGACCAGGTGGCGCTTGTTCGAGAACTAGACAATTCGTTGTCGATAGTTCCATTTATCAATGGTGGGCTGCGAGATTCCCTCAATGAAGTCACTGCGATAGTATTGCCCAGCGACAGTAGCAGTATGCTCAAACGCAAGGTGGTGTCTATGTATTTGGCTGGGTATGATATTATTCATTTGAAACTAAAGTCGGGCAGGATTAATCCTGCGCTCCGTGACGGCGTCAGAGAAGTCGTTAGACGCAACCTTGTAGGAACAGAGATGATAGCTGACGCATCAGACAATATCACACTGCAGGTATTGCTATCACTGCCAGAGCTTTCTATCTCCACTGCAATAAGGAGGATGTATCTCATTGCTTCGTCAATGCATAAAGATGCTATGTCGGCCTTTTCAGAGCTTAACTATGAGCTGGCAAAAGAGGTTATCAAGTCAGACGATGAGGTTGATAGATTCAGTCTCTATGTGTTGCGCAGTCTTGTAATGGGCATGCAGAATGGAAGGGTGCTTCGAGAAATGGGTTTAAAAAAACCCTCTGAATGCTTGAGTTACCGTGTGGCTGCCAAGAGCATAGAGCGAGTTGCCGATCATGCATGTAGTATCGCTGATAAAGGAATCAAGCTAAAAGAGAAGATGTCAGAGAAACCCCTTCAAAAGTTAGACAAAATGAGCCACCATGCTCTGACAGTGCTAGGAGATTCTGTAGAAGCATTACTGCGACGAGACTATCAGCTTGCAGATAAGACAGTTGACAGCGCAGAAAATATTCGTACACTTGAAGACGATATCATGACAGCTATAGAAAAGGACAGTAGAGTGCATGATCTAGGTAACATCAAGTTAGCCTTAGAAGCCATTAGAAGGACGGCTGAGTATGCAAGCGATATTGCAGAGGTTGCTATGAATGAGACAATAGATGAAGTTACAGAAAAGCACAATACCAACCGCAGAAAATAATAATCACATGATTGTTTTACGTTTGGCCTAGTTGTCAGTTGTATATTATGATAGTCGCTGTATTATATAACAAATAACCACAGCGCTATTGTCATTACCTTATCTTGATATGATTTCGTTCTTAAACTTGCTACGAACGATAAATGCAATAGCAAAGCTTCCAATGAAAGTTGCAGTCCAATAGAGCCATAGATTACCAATGACACCAGAGAGCAGAGCTGGCGCCAATGACCTTGCAGGGTTCATTGATGCGCCAGAGATGAATGCAAGGAAGAATATGTCTAGACCGACCATACCCCCTATAGCCAGACCTCCAAAGCCTTGCAAGCCTTTAGTGTAAACTACTAAGTAAATGATTGCCATTAAGAGAGCCGTAGCCAAGACTTCTATTCCAAATACTAACGGAAGAGGATAGGAATAGTTCGGTGTATTTGCACCTAAGGAGGCTTCAGTGCCAATTAAAGACATGACAAATAGACTCGCTAGAAGTGCACCTGTAATCTCGGCTGCAAAATACTGCAAGAGTTGCAGTTTGGTAATGTGTCTTGTGATTAGAAAACCCAGTGTGACAGCTGGGTTGAAATGCGCCATAGATATTTTGCCAAAAAGATAGACACCAATTGCAACACCAACAAAAGGAGCAAATGCAATAAATGGTATCCCTAATTTGCCGCCTAACTTGGCGTCGATAACAACTGAACCTGTCGCTAAGAGTACAACTATGAATGTCCCTATGACTTCGGCAACAAACCTTTTCTGAGGAAGGGTTAGCTTAGCTGCTATTCTTTCTTTCGAGGCTTTGAGCAATTTCCTTTACTCGTATTTCTATCTCGTCTCTAATCTTCCTAACCTTCTCAATAGGCTTGCCCTTTGGGTCTTCAATGCCCCAATCTACAACATTGTTTATGAAAAGCATAGGGCATTCCTCCCTCTCTATGCAGCCCATGTTTACTGACTTTTCTGAACTCTTGATCATATCTTCAGTTATTATTTTGGATTTTTGGCTGCTGATGTCTATGCCAATTTCTTTCATAGCTTGAATTGCGAGAGGATTAATTTGGGAGACTGGTCTAGTTCCGGCGCTGATTGCACGGTAGCCTTTTGGAGCATATTTTTGGTTGAAGAATCCTTCAGCCATCTGGCTTCTGCCAGCGTTCTCTACGCATACAAACAGAATTACATTTCCTTGCTGCTGCTCCTCATTTTTCTGCTTGCTTGTAGAAAAACTAAATTTCATATCATTCACTGGGTATGTAGCAGGATTCCAAATTACTATTCAAACTGATCTTTACACCTTGCATGGACTTGCTTACTTGAAGATCATCATCCTCATCATTATATCGCATGATTCAGCTTACCGTAGAAACTATTTAAGCTATGAAGGGTACTCTGTTACACTTAGTGTAGCAATGGAAACTGAAAGGAAAGAAGGAAATACGGTCTTTTTTATCTCCCTCATTTTTGCAAGGGCCACGTGCAGCAAAATGAGTTCCTCCCTAGCTATAGGAAAACTATAGAAACCGATCTTTAATGTAGACTATAGATTGAACTAATTTAAGCACTATATTCGAAGAACAGACGTGCATAAAGCAAACAAAAGAAATCCGGTAAGTGCGTCATTGATAACAACAACAACTGCTACTGCTGCAAGTATTGTGGCTATTATGCTAATGATACCCTCATACTTTGTAGCAGGCACAGAAGGAGTAGGAATGAATGCGTACGGACAGATAACGCCACCTTCCCAGCTACAAGAACAACAGCAAGGAGGAGGTGGTGGTGGTCAAGCTATAACAATTAACGGCGCAGGTGCAACCTTTCCCTTTCCCTTAATTGACACATGGCGGGTAGAATACCAATCTGTTAATCCTAGCGTTAACATAAACTATCAATCTATTGGAAGTGGTGGAGGAGTAAAGCAGTTTACAGAAAAGACAGTAGACTTTGGTGCTAGCGATGCGCCACTGACTCAAGAAGAAATGCAAGCTCTTCCGTCAACGCCTGTACATATTCCAGAGACAATAGGTTCAGTTGTTGCAGCATATAATCTTCCAGGTATAGATAAAGGTCTGAAGTTAACAGGACCAGTCCTTGCCGACATTTTTGCAGGAAAGATAACAAGATGGGATGATCAAAGAATCAAAGAGCTCAACTCCGACCTTTCCCTTCCTGCAGATAACATTGTCGTAGTACATAGATCTGATGGTTCTGGAACTACCTTTATTTGGACAAGTTACCTCTCACAGGTAAGCCCAGAATGGAACCAGACTATTGGCGCAGGGAAATCTGTACAATGGACTGGTGGGTTGGGAGCACAAGGCAATGAGGGTGTCTCTAGCACAGTACTAAGTACACCAAATTCAATAGGATACGTAGAATTGACATATGCCCTTACAACAGATATGGATTATGCCTCTTTGATGAATAGGGATGGAAATTTTGTAGAACCTACAATAGATTCAACACAGGCAGCAGCTCAAGCTGCAATAATTATGAACAACACTGGCACTGTCGCTAACACCACTGGTGGAGCCACTGTCTCACTGCCAGGTGGCGATCAGTCTTGGAGCCACATAAGCCTTCTCGATGCCCCCGGTGCTAACTCATATCCAATTGCAAGCTTTTCATATCTTCTGCTATACAAAGAGCTAAGTACCAACATCAATAGCATGGAGAAAGCTCAAGCTTTAGCTCAATTCGTAAACTGGGCTATTACAGATGGACAGCAATTTGCGTCGACTTTACATTATGTGCCTCTTCCAGACAGTGTAGTACAACACAACCAGCAAACGCTTAGGTCGCTTACTTTCAATGGACAGCAAGTGCTCCAACAGTGATCCACTATGTAAGAATGTATGTATTCCTGGCTCCTCTTTCTTTTTTCCTTTTAGTATCATGATATAATTTCAAAATAATAATCATCATCTGCAATACTCATCACTATCATCTTCTTTGACTTAATCCTTAGCCCAAATCAGAGGAAACACTTGACTACAGCTGATGCAGCTCTCTTAATTCTTTATTCTTTTTTCTTTCCCTCTTGATAGCTAAGCCATGCCAGCTTTCATTGAACCAGACCCACCCACTTAGCACTTTTTTATGATGAGCCTACCATTCCTGCAATATCCAATCGCCCAAACCTTATCCTATTAACATGGATAAACAGCATTAAAGGAAAGATTTCTTTTTGTGATCATCTTTGGTGGCATCCGCACAGTGCAACAGAAACAATAACAACGATCCTGACGAATACAAATAACTATAGGAATAATTGTGATGAGAGTGATGATCATAGCGATGAGTAGAATATGACGAAAAAGGTAATGAAGTCAACCAAATCAAAGGACAACTATTGAAAAGTCACAAAAATATAAACATAGAAAAAACGAAACGACAGTATCGTCATCACCATCATCCTCATCGGCAATATCAAAGTCATCTTGAGAACATTTCAACTATCCTGGAACTTGCATTAACCAGAGTAGCAGGTAGAAGTAAAACCATACATAAGTCAATCACATATAAGGCATCTCTAGCATACAAGCAACTTGGGTACTACCTGGAGAAAATGATCGCCTACCTGGAGGTAATGATGGCAAAGGGCTTGCTAGATATGGATCGGACAGAATAGGATGCCAAAAGGCAAAACCTTATTCAACCATTTTGTAGCTCGTTTGGTGATAGAGGGAAGCATTTTTTGCTATCGACATGACTTACACACAAGTATTGTGGACGGCGTTTTCATTTTTATTATCGGCAGACGGGGTGTCAGTATTGTTGCTTGCCATGCCGTTGTTAGAGGCTCCTAAGCTTCAGCTGCTGTGCAGTCATGTTTGGTAGATCCGCAGACTGACTAGTGCAGAGGTTGAAAATAATAGAGGTAGATGGCGTAGCTCCATAACTCTCTCTAGAGGGGGCGGGGGAGATATTTATGAACAGTTATCGGAGTTTCCAATCAACCTCTTGTTATAACTAAATCATTACTACCACTACAAAAATTTCACCATCCCAAAAGATTTAGGACTATATAGAACCTTGTAGATTACGGGAGACTACAGGATCACTATCGACAAGGAATATGTACGGAGCTCTAATTATAAGAGATATGTGTGCCATGCCACGTTCAATTGAACAGGATTTGAGCAACCAAAAGAACTGCTGCTATTTTGCAGTTTGTGAGTCATGCTTTCTTGTTGCTACGATTTTGGAATCACGTGAGGACTATAATATTGCGTATTGCCCCAGATGCCTCGAAAGAGAAAAGTTATCTCTTATTCCTCTTAATCCTAATGAAATATTTACAATGGCGCATTAAATCCATATTGAATTTGAGTCTTGCCAGAATCTGAGCAATATCGCTAGGATTAAGCGTTGCAGCTAGTCTCTGCCCTTAGGAGGCATGCATTCTAGTGCAATCCCTACAGAGTCATCATGGCTTATAGTTATTGACACTTCAACCCGACCTTTAGATTTTCAAAGATTTTCTCGCATTTTTATATGTGTGCGATTCCTTGTTTTTGTTCCTCTCGTTGTTCGTTAGCTTGTTGATACTCTAAGAAAAAACGAAAAATATCATCGGTATTGTTATTATTGTTTTTCACTTTTGCTTTTTCTGCAGTTATCATTTGTGTAACGTTTTATGTGACGAGCTAAGCTATAAAAGAAATGATTGATTTCTGCTTTGCAAACAGTGAAAAATAATCAACAAACTATGTTTATCCATAGGTTTTATAATTAGTCGTCCCAGTCATAGTGGATGTTACAACTACTGCAATGATGAATACAACCACGACACCGACAAATACTGATGACTACGATGTGCAATAATGTATTGACGACAAAGATGCTCCACTCCTACTGTTTTTCCTTTAGATCTTGGAAGGATATGTGGTCGTGAAAGCGGCAACTTTTCCTTTTCTAAATTATCTCTTTGTTTCCTCATATATATACCGGTTGAGTTGAGTTAATAACTTTTATAGTAATTGTTACTACTGCTAAAGAGAATGCAGAGACCCGACTGGGATACATATTTCCTGTTGCAAGCGGAAATAGCCAAGCTTCGTTCAAACTGCCTAACCCGCCACATTGGTGCAGTAATTGTCAAGGACAACCGACAAATAGCTACAGGTTATAATGGAACACCGTCAGGGGTGAAGAACTGCTATGAGGGCGGATGTCCTCGCTGTCTTGCCAGAACGAAAGGTGAGGTAAAGTCCGGCGAAGGCCTTGATCGCTGCTTGTGCACCCACGCTGAGGCAAATGCAATAATGCAGTGCGCCCTCTTTGGTAACGCTGGAAGCACAAAGGGCGCCATGCTCTACTCTACTTTTGCTCCCTGCTTAGAATGCAGCAAGATGGCTATAAGTGTAGGTATAAAGAGGATAGTGGTGCTTGCAGACTACCCTGAAGATGGCACACAGCTACTAAGAGAGGCAAATGTTGAGCTGGTTAAGTTAAACCCCGACCTGTTGAAACCTTGGCTTTCTGTAATTACTGCAGACCCTGAGTCATCAGCAAAGGCAGTAAGCAAGTAAAAAAGTACAGGTTCCTGTCGCCCAATTTAACGGGCAGTTTTTGCCTTAAATTACTTAATGACATTGACAGGTTATGAATGTCTGTATTTAGTGAATCAAATGCAGATATCACAAGCCAACGTACGAGACTAAATTGTAGCGACTGGTGCAGTGCATGAGGTCCATTTTAAGCAGGTTTTAGGATAATGGTCCCATGAGCTAAACGTCTCAGCATTTGAAAATAATCCAATATTATGATCTATGTCTTCCAAGTTGAACTACAGCTAAGGCAAGAAATGATATAATTTCTTCACTATGCACTAACTGTGCTTAAACTACAGTTGGATGTAGACACTGAAACCGCTATTTGCAAGCAATAAAGAATATACTGTCTTGTGTATTGTATATTGTATATTGTACTTGACTCAGCAGCAGAATCACAGTAACAACGTCCCTGACAGTAGTAGGTTATACTAGACTCATCTACAGCGATATCTCAGGCTTGCACACAAAATATGCAGGCGATATGCCAGTTTTACATATACGCATCCTGTGCATCATATATTCAAGAGGTTGACTTTTGATAATAGAGGCCCCTAAATTTATTAAGGGTGCTGGGTAGCTTGTGGTAACTCTTATGCACAAGATAGAACCTCAGTTGCTATAAGAAAAACTTGATGATAACGGTCAGGCCAGCTAGAAAATCTGACAAGAATGAGATCCTCAGTTTTTGCCTAAATACCTTTAGCTGGGGGGACTATATACATAGAGTATGGGATTATTGGTACGCCGAAAAGAACGGCCAGTTATTTGTAGTCGAGTCCGGCAGCGGCAAGATTGCAATGTCGCATGTTGCTATCTGTCCCGAAGGCAAAGGTATCTGGCTTGAAGGAATAAGAGTACACCCTGATCATCGCCGGTCTTACATTGCATCAATGCTTATCGCAAAAATGCTAGAGTATGGTAGGCTGAAAGGAGCCCAAGAGGCATCTGCAATAGTGAATGCAACCAATTTTGCGTCGCAGCGCATGATGGAAAAGAGTGGTTTTAGAGTAGTGTCAAAGTGGATGTACTATGATGCACTAAGCACACCAAAGCTACAAGAAGAGTCAAATGCAAGAATTGCAAATATTGATGATATAGATGATATTTGGCAGTACCTTCAGCAGTCCAAGATCTACCGCCTGTCTGCAAAGAGATATGTCAAGTCATGGCACTGGTACACGTTTGACCGTAGAGCACTTCTAAATTTTGTCAAAGAAGAACGTGTAATTGTGACCAGACTGCCCATTCATGGCATTGCAATAATCAACAAACACGGTTACTGGGACCGGACTGACATACTACAAATAGTCTATCTTGACATTGCGTCTGCAAGCTCACTCCGCCACCTTGTTTCCTTCATAATGCGCCTTTACTTAGATGGCAAATTTGACAGTCTGCAGCTACTATGTTATGATAGTAAACGAGTAACATCATTTATCAATAAATTTGTGTTAGAAGAAGAAGAACAGTTCCTTCTCTACAACAAGCAATTTAAGCCATAACTCTTTTCTCACACATTTATGATTGGACTATGGGATACTTGGAAGTTGACGACTTGCACAAAATCCATCCAGTCATTGTATTGGCAATCATTTGCTTTTTGATTGCAGATTATGTATATGAACCGGCCAGCGCTTCTTCAACAGGATAGCTGGAGCATTGTCATCAGAAGTTAGCGAATCTCTCGCTCCAACCTATCCACTTTTTGCAGTAGTTCTAGGTTCTTTGACTTGAGGTTTTCAAGCTCCTCTCTCATTAGTGCAACCTCTCTTGGCTTCTTTATTGTTCCTCTTATGATATTCATACATTCTTCTGCTACTCTCCTTACTCTGTAGTCTAGGTCGTTCTCTATCACCCATGTCAGGTCAGGAATAGCCTTTATCAGTTCGGCATCCGCAAGTGCTCTGCATGCATTTATGCGGACTCTGAACCACTTGTCAGTCAGTAGAGTCTTGAGATGGTCAAAGACAGCAGGGTTATCTGCAAATCTGCCAAGGGCAAAAGTAGCAGATTCTCTTATCCTATGGTAATTTCCGTATTTACTTTTTTCAATCATAAATTCTGCAACCTCTTTGTCGCCGATAAACTCCTTAAGACCCGCTATTGCTCCTTGTGCCACGACATTCTGAAATGTAGTAGTTTCTGTAGCCTTTTTCAAGATGTCAATGGCCACCTTGCTCTTGGTCTTGCCTATCGCAGTCGCAGCTTCAGACCTGACAAAATAGCTCTCATCTTCGTCCTGCAGCAATGGCCTAATCAGTTCCATTGACTCCTCTTTCTTGAATTCTCCTATCGCCTTTACAACTGCGCGTCTTACCTTTGTATGCTTGACTGATAGGCAGTCTTTCAATGCTTCATAAGCATAGTTTGTCTTGATTGCTCCCAGTGACTTTGCAGCTTCAGCTGATACTCCCCAGAACTTATCGTGCATAACAGCATCCGACAGGGCATCAATTACTGCGTCTGATGATTTGTCCCTGAGCGCTCTGGCAGCTTCCACACGCTTGATCACATTATCCCCTTCTTTGAGCTGCTTGAGAAGTATCTCCTTTGGTGCTTTCATAGATACCCTCTTTAAAATTTTAAACTCAGGATCAACAGAGAACCAATCTACCTGGTCGTTGTCGTCAATAGGGATTTGGAAGATGTTTTCTCTGTCTCGGACCTTGAATGTATATATTTTTTTATGACTATTTGCAAAAGCCATCTCTATCTCAAGCGGGAACTCAAAGGGCTCGCCTGTTTGTGACTGTTTGATTTTGATCTCTACAATATGGTTATCATGATAAAAGTCGACCTTGAGCTCAGGATGGCCCTCTCTAAAAATCCATTGGTCAAAGAACTGCTGCAGGCTCTGACCCGTTTCAAGTTCAAATACTTTTCGCAGATCATCAGTCTCGGCATTGCCGTTGGCAAAGCGTTGCAAATATGTTCTAAGTGACCTTCTGAAATACTTGTCTCCGACGAGGTGGCGCATCATGTGGAGCACGCATCCTCCCTTTTCATAGGTGTGTCTATCAAATAGGTCATCAGGGTGTTTGTATACTTTTGTTACAATGGGCCTAGTATATCTGGTTCTAGCCTCTTCAAGATAGTCGTCAGCAGTCTGCATCATATAATACTGGAACTCATCCTTGCCTTTGCTTGCCTCCCAGTACAGTGCCTCACAGTAGGTAGCAAATCCTTCATTGAGCCAGATATGCTGCCAATCACTGCACGTGACAAGGTCACCAAACCATTGGTGTGCCAGCTCATGCGATATGAGATAATCACTTGTAAAATCAAGATGGGCTTTTTCGTCATGAAGTGTATCCAGCGTTAGCGTAGTACAACTGGTATTTTCCATACCGCCATAAACGAAATCCTGGACTGTCACCTGTGAATATTTATCATAAGGATAGTTTGTGCCAAGGTATTCTTCATAGAACCTGATAATTTCAGGAGTGTGTTCAAATGATCTGAGCGCATCTTGTTTTTTTTCTGGCGGCACATAGTAATACAAGTTCTTACCATCCTTCATCTCAACGTACTTACCTACAACTACTGATGTAAGATAGGACGGATGTGGGTTTGCTTCAGACCAGTGGTAGATCTGTTTTTTATTCTGCTTCTCCACCTTTAGCAATACGCCATTTGAAATAGCCGTAAATCCTATTGGGACTGTAACTGAAATTTCAGTTGAAAACTTGACCCGTGGGTGATCGATGCAAGGGAACCAATATCTTGCTTCAGTGGTTTCGCTCTGTGTCCATGCCTCCTGGTACTTCCAGGGGTAATACTTGTCGGGCTCTACAAAATAGAAACCCTTGCGCGGCTTTGCAGTATAGGAAATGTAGAGCTCGATTTTACTTCTTTCCTTTCGAGTTCCGCCTAGTTTAACTACAAGTTTGTCATCAATACTACGGAAATCAAGCCTGCCCTCTGCAGAGACTGTTTTTACTTGAAGTTCAGCTGCATCAAGCTGTATGGTGTCCATGTCCTGTAGAGTTACAATCGACAGCCTTTGCTCGCAACTAATCGTGTGCCTCTGGAGGTGAGGCTCTATCTCAAGCCGCATGTGATCAATCGTAAACGTAAGTGACGGGGCATAATGAGCTCTGCTGCCTGGAAGCTCAAAATTTTTTTTCTTTGTGTCATCCTCCTCACCCCCACGAGTATGCATTTGTTATATACGTGCTACTCGATGGTTTGACAAGATAAAGCTTCCTTGTGTCTTATCAAACCGGCCTCTCCACTAGACAAGTTCCATATATCTCTAGCGACAAAATGCAATGCAGGAATATATAGGCAGGGCAGATGTGACAATCATTTCTAAAGCAATTATCTAGATCTAGATGCTATTTCTAAGTTTTGTAATCTAAGAATTCTCTATAACATGGACAACATTCTCACGCATATCTTTTGAATCTACTGCTGTGCCATAGTTAAGAGGCTTTGCTTATCGTCGCCAGAAAATTGCTAAAAAAAGCTCTGCTGCGGTCTCTCATGGTAGTTGCAGCAAACGGCCACCTATAGGGATAATAATCCTCCTGTTCCATTGCTCTTTAACCGCTCTGCATTTGAATCTGCTTTAATAATTTGGACACTAATGATATTTTGGCCTTAGATTGCCAACATATTCTCTCAATTTATCAACTATTTCCTCATGAGTATATGGAACGGAAATCCTTACAGCTAGGACCATCTTTCTGCCATTGATAACAATTGGAAAGAAAAACAGATCCCTGCTGTCGTTATGTGCCATCAAATAATGTGGTCTGCCCAGATGCTCTGTATTTGCCTGTAGAGTATTCATGTAAAGTTCCGTCTGGGCAAAGAGCCTTTCCAGCTTTGGAAGTGTGCCTGATTTCACATGTGCAGCAATTGTGATGCCCTTTTCAACTATCTCGGCGCTGATAATGTTGTCATGTAGATTAGCTATTTCCTTGCAGATATAGGTTCCATCCATTGAATTGATAAACAAAAACATATAGAAATAACTTGTCAAATGCCCTCAAGCGACCAAGGGTTTTCAACTGTCGACAAGTCCTGGTCGGTAATATTGCCTCCAGTGACTTTTGCTTTAACAAGTCTCCTCATCAGCTTACCCGTCCTAGTCTTTGGCAGCTCGGCCACTATTCTTACCTCTTGAGGGCGAGCAAATCTTCCTATCAATTCTTCAACCCGTATGATGATCTCGTCTGCTAAGAAGATGTTGTCGGCCTTGTGCCCATCCTTTACAACAATGTACATAAATATTGCCTCACCTTTTAATTCATCTGGTACTCCGACTGCAATCACTTCTGCTACCGCCGGATGAGATGCTGCAGCTGCCTCGATTTCTGCAGTCCCAATTCTATGACCTGCCACCTTTATAACATCGTCGGCACGGCCTTTAATATACCAAAGGCCATCAGAATTGACAAGCACTAGGTCACCGTGATACCATACATCCTTGTATTTTGACCAATAAATATCGAGGAATCTGCTTGGATCAGCGAACAGCCCACGTGTCATCGAGGGCCATGGCTTTTTGATTACTAAGTATCCTTCATTTACTCTCTTGCCTGTGTCATTAAAAATATCGGCATCAAAACCGGGGACGGGACATCCTACTGTGCACGGCTGAAGTGGCATGACCGGCAGTACACTAAGTATTGCGCCTCCTATCTCTGTTCCGCCTGACAAGTTGATCAAGGGGCATCGTCTTTTTCCTACATTTTCAAAATACCAAGTCCAGGCTTCGGAGTTTATTGGCTCCCCCGTTGCAGCCAAAACTCTAAGTGTTTGAAAATCGTATTTGCTAGTCTGCACATTGTTTTTCATAAAGAGTCTAATTGCAGTAGGGGCAGCTCCAAAGATGCTTACCTTGTGGTCTTCAATCAGCTTGCACCACGTATCAATTGTGGGGTAGTCTAGTGCATCGTCGTACACAAGGGCAGTTCCCCCTATTATTGAGCTTCCATATACTACCCATACCTGCCCTGTTATCCATCCAATGTCTGCATACCAGAATAAAATATCTTCAGGATTCATATCGATTAGATATGCCGCCTGCTGGGCTGCAACAATTGTAAAGCCGCCATGCACCTGCAGCGTGCCCTTTGGATGGCCGGTCGTACCTGACGTATATAAGATAAACAGCGGGTCTTCCGAATCCAT
>JBKPEN010000285.1:0-2253 GCA_046728425.1 Thermoproteota archaeon | reverse complement strand
ACCTATCACAGCGCATTATTTAAGAAATAACCGCACGAGACAGATACAAGTATGGCATACTTAGAAGATAGAAAAGACCGATGAGTTACCTTTCTTAATTTTTATAAACTACATTATCGCGCCTGAACAGCTACAGATATTTGATTCATTTGAATTAGTAAAGTAGTGACACACTCAAAGCTGTTGCTCCAACTTCTCAAGAGCTTGCAAAACATCATCTTTCATGTTTTGGGATGAGGCAAGATAATGTGTCTAATCAATATCGATTGTGATACTCTGCCTTGTAATAGGTCGATAACTTCAGCTGTATGCCCTCTTTTCTAAGCCATGAAACAAATGTCTTGCGGCAATAGCGCATATCACACTTGATGCCTGCAGACAAACAGGCTAGCCATATGTGACTCATTCTATACAACAAAAGCATACTATATAGCTATTACTGCCTGATTGCGGGTGTTGTTAACATTATCTTGCTTTAATCGATCATAAAGCAAGATAATCCATATAGCGCTTGGTTGTGTTTGCTCAATATGGCTATTCTATTTATTGCTAAAGGAGATAGACTCACCAAAGAGATATACGAAAATGGAAGAAAAGAACTCAATTGGGAAACCAATCCTCCACCTGGTCTAATATTCCATGCAGCATCATTTGATGAGTCGGGTAACCTTCGTCTTGCCGACATTTGGGAATCAGAGGAACAATTGAACAACTTTGCAAACACTCGCTTGATGCCCTATCTGCAGAAGGCTAATGTATCTCCACCAAAAGGGGAAATATTTCCCATCCACAACGTATATCCTGTTCCTGCAACGGAGAGATAGAAAATTCATTAATCATGTTGATTGATAGTCAAAGACTGTCATATACTCCTTCTACTTGTTCTCTTTTGCAAATTGGGCAGAAGCTTTAACTCAGATATGTTCTTTCTATTTGGCTAACATAATCTAACTAAAGTGTATATTTTGGTATGCACTCCGGTTCTCTTGCTAGTGCTTTAGCCATCTATCAGCGAGCTTCTATATCTTCAGTTCCCGTAAACATTTTCTGCTACAATAGAACAGAGTCAAATACAAATAAAACTAACATATCAAAAAGCCATTTCAATTACTGCGTGAAGCCTCTATGACCTAGAGGCTCACGTTTGATCGCATCCTCGCCGGCTGATCCTCGAGATCAGCTGGCGGGTTTTGTTGCCGGTTCGAACCCATTACTATTATACGTTTCACCCCTGTGACTGTAGATTGTGACACAGATTAGACACAATGGTAGTCTGATTCCTCGTAACAGCAATTATATTCTAATAGCAAACTAACGTTCTCCTCAGATCAATAAAAATAGGTGATATAGAAGTTGTGCTAACGCAATTGATTTTTTGATGAATTAGAGATTTGTAGTGGTGGCAGACAAGATATCAGTACTACAGCTGTAAAGGGAGGAGAAGGAACATCGAATTGGGGGATAAGTGTTGATGAACTAAGCGCCTTTTATGACTATGATCCAACAGCAGATGCTGAAGCAGGATAGCAGAAGAATCAAATATTGCTGCTGGAGCATGAGCACACTAGGTATAGATGATTGCGAGCTACACAAACAAGCACGAGTAAACTTTCTAATCTAAACCAAGAAGAAGCGAACACATCATCAATTGATCCTGGTAAGAAGTCAACAGTCAGATACATTAGGTACTTTAATACTCAACCTAGAATGCTACCGCGATGCAATTAAATATGAATTCAGACCATGACGTCAACGTAATAGAACAGAGTTTTGTTCAATACAGGTAATTCTGAATATACCCAACGGTAACTGCTGGCTGTGAAGGCTATATGGAAGAACTGACCCATACTTTCTCATCTAGACCAACTGTATGAGAAGAACAATAACACTTCTGATCTAGGAGTTAGAGATGTACGACATCTAGCCTTATCTTGCGAGAATCTATATTTTGTGCTAGGCATTATGAAAAAAATGTCCTCCCCATTTTTGATTTCATCAGCGATGATAAGAGTTCTGACTGGAGCCATCGCTGTTATTTTTTTGGCTTCCAATTTTACAATAATTAACGCACAGCTGCCAAAGCAGCAACAACTGGAGCCAAATGGAGGTCTTACAGCTACACTAAATGGTGACACTTTTAGAAGCGGAGATACAATTACTGTTAGTGGTTCTGTTGAAGAACGAGAACCAAATTCCTTTGTGGGAATAGAGGTAATAGATCCTCAAAGCAAGGTAGTTGAGCGTGGAGTCTCT
>JBKPEN010000083.1:0-5504 GCA_046728425.1 Thermoproteota archaeon | reverse complement strand
TGTCCCGCGGAACTCTTTGCTCTCCAGAGTTTCTCTGATTGAAGAAAAGACTGCTGAATCTAACTCCTTTGAATGTGGGAAGTCTAACTCGCCTTCAAATACACCTATCACCAGAAGAGGAGTCTGCTTTTGCTCTATCTTGGCCTTCTCGACTTTGACCTGTACCACGACAGGCTAAAGTTCATTATTGACTTTATTTTAAGTTTATAATCGCATAAATGCATAAGGCAGCGATGCAAAGTTGCCTTCTAGCATTGACTTACCAGCGCTCTGCCAAATTAGCTCTCAAATTTGTCGGGTAGAAGGACGTAGAGGGTTAGAGGTCAGAATCAGAATATACGTGCCTGCATTCTTTGCTGTACCTACTCATTACAACAGATAAAAATCTCGCTTCTATGCCGAAGCCACAAAGACGATGATATAGTCTACCCCAAACACATTTTCTGCGTTTGTAATGGGCAATAGCAACTGCTATGCGTTAAACCTGAATGTCATTCCCTTGCGGAGTGTGCCAGCAATCCTCTTTAACACATCCGTAAGCGTGTAGCACGACATATTGTTGGTCTTATCATATTCGCATGCTGCAATAATATCGCTAACCTTTCCATTTCCTCTTAAAATGCCTACTAGAATTTCCTTTGCCAATGGCAGCAGGCCCGATCGTGCGCCGTAAGCGCCGCTACTATTAATAAGCCAGAACATTTTAGTTGCATCATAGCCGGTAGGAAAGATCACCTCCTTGGTTTCCTTGCCTATCTGAGAATAGTAGTGACCGGCTGTCCTTATCCAGCCGCGAGAAAGCATGCTAGCCACTCTGGCGAACTTTGCGCAAGAATAGCACTTGTCATCATAAATAAGTAGTGGTCGTTTGAAAGATGACGACAATGACGACACGATGTATATAAAACTACATTGTCGAGCTTTTAAATCTTAGTGAATAGATATTGCCGAGCTATATCTTTTTATTTTGCTGCAATCAGCTTTTTCATATATTGCCGTTTACATGGGGAGATCAGTATGGGCTTTAACATGCGTTATCTTGATCTCAAAAGAAAGATCAGGGATGCGCGCATGTGGGCAATTCAAGGCATCACTGAGGCTGGTTCTGGCCACCCCGGCGCCTCCTTCTCTGCTGCTGAAATAATGGGTACCTTATATTTCAGAAGGATGAGGCACGACCCATCAAACCCAGACTGGAGTGAGCGCGATTTTTTCATTAATTCAAAGGCACATTCGGCACCTGGCTTTTATTCGGCACTTGCAGTTGCAGGCTACTTTCAGCCTGAGGAGCTCAGAACACTTCGCCAGCTTGGTTCACGCCTTCAAGGGCACCCAGTAAGGTACTCAGAGCATCAAAAGCGCCATAGCATACCAGGTATTGAATACTCAGGAGGTTCAGAAGGGATTGGACTTTCAGTCGGTGTCGGCATTGCACTTGCAAAAAAACTAGATGGCAAGAAGAATAGAGTATTTGTATTGATTGGGGATGGAGAATCAAATGAGGGTCAGATATGGGAGGCTTCTATGGCCGCCGGTAAATTCAAGCTCGATAACCTAGTCGCCATTTTGGATCGTAACCGCATCCAGCAGGACGGGTTTACCGAAGACATTATGCCACTTGATCCCATAAAGGATAAGTGGACTGCATTTAACTGGGAGGTCTTTGAGGTAGACGGTCACAGAGTCGAACAAATAGTGGACGCTCTCAACAAGGCAGGACAGGTGCATGACAAACCTGTGATAATAATCGCCAATACGACCAAAGGAAACGGTATACGTCATATGGCAAACAACCCCCAGTGGCATGGAAAAGCACCACCGAAGAGGCAAACTGAAGTGCTGTTGGAAGAACTAGAGAGTGAGTGCCTAGTCGCGCCATCAATAATAGCAGGCGAGCGTGAGAACTATGAGGATAAAATAAGGAAAGTCGAGCGCGAAGGAGTAGATATGATCCATTTAGATATAATGGATGGCAAATTTGTTCCAAATACTACATTCTTTGCGGATACTATCAAAAAGCTAAGGCGACTAACCAGTCTGCCGTTTGATACCCACTTGATGATAGAAAACCCACTTGAGAACATACAGGATTACATCGATGCAAGATGTGATATCATTACAGTGCATGCAGAGGCATGCACCGAAAATGAGTTTAGAGAAATTCAGGAAAGACTGATCGACAATGGGATCAGCCCCGGCATTGCAATTAATCCAGGCACAGATGTGCCAAAGTGGCTCTACCACTGCTTGCATAACCTTGATGTTGTCATTGTTATGTCCGTTAACCCCGGCTCTGCAGGCCAAAAATTCATGCCGGAAGTATTGACCAAAATGATAGTGCTTAACAAGCAACTAAGGCAGAATGGCTTTAGGGGGTATATCGAAGCTGACGGAGGCATAGATGCGACGACACTACAGCAAACATACGATGCTGGTGCAAGAATATTTGTTGCTGGTGCTGCTGTGTATGGCGGCGGAGACATTCATGGCGCAGTGATCGATCTCAGACACAGGGCGGAAGTAGCACTTGAGAGAAGACTTCTTAACCACGCGACCCAGCTTAACGTAAGAGTGGACTGGATGAAAGCCCGTAAACATATATTGATTCCCTATGCAAATGAGCTTAGGATAGAGGAAGAGCTACATGCTATTAGGTAGCGAGAAAAAAACAGCAGACATGAGAGGAGCCTACGGTGACACTCTCGTGGAGCTTGGAAGAGATGACCCTCGCATTGTGTGTATTGGAGGCGACACAACTGAGTCTCTTAAGACGAAAAAGTTTGGCGACAAGTATCCTGAGAGAATGTTCAACGTCGGAATCGCAGAGGCCAACATTGTCTCAGTGGCGGCTGGTCTGGCAATAGCTGGCAAGATTGCATTTGCAAGCACTTATGCTGCATTCATACCGGGAAGGTGTATTGACCAGATCCGCAACACAATCTGCTACCCCTATCTTAATGTCAAGCTAGTTGTCTCTCATGCAGGGCTTACGGTGGGACCAGATGGAGCTTCTCATCAGCAGATAGAAGACATTGCACAGATGAGAGCAATCCCTAATATGAGAGTGCTAGTACCGGCTGACGCAGTTGCTGTCAAATATCTTATCAGGATGGTAGCATCTACCCCTGGTCCCTTTTATATGCGTCTTGCAAGGCCCTCATCTGATATAATCTATGCAGACCAATCAACGGCGTTTGAGCTTGGAAGAGGCAACATTCTTGAGGATGGATCTGACGCCACAATAATTGGATGCGGCCTTATGGTAAATAGGGCACTTGAAGCAGCAAAAGAGCTCAAAAGAAAAGGTATTTCCTGTAGGGTAGTCGATATGTTCTCAATAAAACCTATTGATAATGGCTTAATAGTTAGATGCGCCAAGGAGACGGGTGCCATAGCCACAGCCGAGGAGCACAATGTCGTTGGAGGCCTTGGAGGCGTAGTGTCTGAAGTTATTGGCGAAACCTACCCTGTACCTATCAAGCGCGTTGGAATCCATGACGTATTTGGCGAGTCTGCACGTGATGAGGAAATCGATATGCTCTTGGAGCACTATGGTCTGACTGCAACTGAAATAGTAAAGGCGGTGCTTGAAGCAAGAAGTAGGAGCAGAAAATAACATGAAGATCTTTCTTGATACTGCAAATATTGAATCGATCAAAAAGTACAGCGATATGGGCTTGGTAGATGGCATCACCACAAACCCTACACTCTTTTCAAAGGAGAAGGGCAACCCCGCTGAGATCATGCGCGAGATAGTCAAGATAGTCAAGGGACCGGTGAGCCTTGAAGTCATTGGAACTACAATGGAGGAGATGGTCAATGAGGCCCACGGGCTTAAAAAATACGGACAGAACGTCATTGTCAAGATTCCCATGATCCCAGATGGGTTGAAGGTTGTCAAGAAATTAAAAGAGGAAGGAATCGAGACAAACGTAACGCTGATATTTTCAGCAAACCAAGCGATCCTTGCTGCCAAAGCCGGCGCTGCCTATGTCAGTCCATTTATTGGTAGACTTGATGATGCAGGCCATGAGGGCATGGCAATCATCAGTGAAATAGTGCAGATATTCAAGAATTACCAGTTTAACACAGATGTGCTTGTTGCAAGCATCCGACACCCTCTACATGTCATCGAAGCCGGCAAAATTGGCGCGCAGGTTGTGACGCTTCCACCCGACATACTTGGCAAAATGATTTCCCATCCACTGACAGACAAGGGACTTTCCGCTTTCCTGACCGACTGGGAAAAGGTTAAGAAGGAAAATCCCAAACTAGTCATCTAGCTGCTCTGTAGCAGCTTAATCACTTTCTTTGGAATATCTTGTAACCGACTGACAGAGATTGCCTTTTCGTAGTCGAGGTACTTTAAATTGTGCCCTATGCCGACAGAGTCAGAGAGGTTGCGGCCAACTCCTATCGCCATCATATGGATGGCCATTTTCCTGTACGAGAGCACCATCTGTCTTACTGCGTCAAAGTCTGACGGTTCGCCGTCTGTTAGAGTGACAAAGATGTCTGGCTTGAACGACTTGAGTATAGGCATGAGCAGACCGTAGACTTCTGCCAAGGGTGTGCCGCCACTTGCTCTTATTTGGACAAGACGCCTAGCGCTCACCACCGACCACTTGATGTTAGGCGGCTTGATGACCCAACACTTCACTTGCTGCTTGTCTGTGCTAAATGCATAGACAGCAAACTTGATTCCAAGGTAGTGCAACGCTTCACAAAGTGCGATTGTCGCCTGTTTGTATTCTAACTCTACATCAGCTATACTGCTAGAGTGATCAAGCAATATTACAACCTTGGTCTTGATTGAGAGTTTGAAGTCAGCGAGGAAGGTCTTCGGCAGAGCCTCAACGTAGGTTTCCACATCAAACTCGTCGCCAGATTCATTGTGCTGCTCGATCCATCCTGTTTTCCAGTCCCTAAATGCCGCCTTGACCTTCTGTATTAGGTCAATGTCATAGATCTGTGTCTCGTCAATGTCCATCTTGTCTGGCACGCTTAGACCAAAGTTCTCCAATGACTCATATCCCTTGCTCTCCGTCTTTTTGCTCTCCGTGATAAGAGCCTGGAATTCTTGAAGCACATCGTGACCTTCATAGATGTCTTTAGTCTTTTTCTGCAAGTCATCATCTTTCTTGTGTCGCATATGCACTACCTTTTCCACCTGCTTGAGCATATCGCTCTGGTTAAGTGACGCACCAACCCTTGTCCTTGGAGATAATATTGGGATCGAAACCAAAGGGTCAAGCTCGAGTATCTTAATCAGTTTTGGGATGTGCTGCTCGATCCATGCAGTGCCATAGTTGTTGTCTATGGCTTCCTTTACTATTTCATTTGCATAATCAGCTGCTCTTTTTACCTTATCAAATTCGCCACCAAATAGCTCACCTTTCACATAACCTGTAAGAAAATATTGTGAAAATGCCTCCGCTATTTTGTAACGGCCGTATATCGAATTCAAAAGCTGGCGAGACATCCACGAAATACCCTCGTTGAAT
>JBKPEN010000308.1:0-2319 GCA_046728425.1 Thermoproteota archaeon | reverse complement strand
GCGCCCTACTGGCATTTTTTATCAGCTTGCTAATCATCCTATCTGGAATCTTAATCGGTAGGTACTTCCTTATCATTTTCCTTTTCTGGACAACGTGATCAAACTCCATGATGATCTATATATGATACTAATCCTTTCCCTTAATGAAAAGCTAACTGATAATTATGATGTGTGACAAACATATGTATTATATGTCAAGCAAAGATATGAAAAAGAATCCTGAAACAAAAGGTGGGGCAGGCCCCGCAACAAATGCCTCATTTGACTCAGAACGAGGCTACGGCACTAGCGAGCAGAAAGAAAGAATTAAAGAACAAGCAAGCAAATAACAATTTTGTTCTTTCTCTTCCACCATGTTTTCAATTTGAGGATAATTTAATATTTTTTTATAACTCGTGATTTCAAACTTCTCAGTGTGAACTAAATGGCTACAACTGTTGGCTTCCCACCTAAAACACACCCGCCTAAAATAGTCCATAGTCATTTCAAGATCGAAGTTGAACAGTGAATTGCACTGGCAAATAGCAGAATAGGATCAGTGCAATTGTTTCACTTGACAGCAGACTGAATCAGGCGGTCAATATCTAGAGCAAGCTCATGCACATTCATTTCTGAACATGAGTAGAAATCCTCCTCATCTAAATGGTATGAACTAAGAAGCATTTGAGGCTAAAATAAAAGGCAAGAGGCTTGACACAATAGCTGAACCACATTAAGTTTTTCTCTTTAGAGGAACCTGTCATACTTAAAGAGGCTAGCCTCCTGCTAGTCTGTGATTACTTTGAACGTTATTTGCTTACTTGACTCCTGCAGGACCCTTGCTTTCTTTGTGTTCTAACTTCATGTGTTGCTCCTTGTCTTGAGCTGTTGTAAAAGTGATGCCACACTCGTTGCATCTCAACTCGTTATTACCTGATGATGAAGATGACATGAAACATTATGAGGTAGCTTTTATAGAATAAGTGTGTTTTTATAAATTTCCCTACACCCTGGCATGATGCAATCCAAACTGGATATTCTATCTGGAACTGTTCTTGGTAAATTAACATTAGCGACATACAGGCAGATCAACCCTAATGATCTTTTGGACCATGTTATCGTGATGGAGCGATACGGCAATGAGTGACAATATTAATCATCCTATTCATTCAACCGCCCAAGATCTCACAAACAAGAAGAAGAATAATACTTAAGTTGCACCCATGCCCTTTTACACATAGTAGTGTCATCAGCATCTACACAAGATGAACAAAAAAGCAAGCAGGTGGTTCGTCAGTTCTTTGAGGCCTTGAATCGACAAGATACAGAAAGGATGGACCAGTTAGTATCAAGCGCCAATTACTCTCTTCACTTTTCAGGAATGCCTCCTATGGATTGGAATACAAACAAAAAACAATTCCTTGCTCCCTTCAATAAAGCATTTCCCGATCTTACTCGTAACATTGTAGACCTGGTGGCAGAGGGAGATAAAGTTGCAGTCAGTATCAATGTTACTGGCACCTACAAGGGAGAGTTTCAGGGTATACCACCGACTGGCAAGCAGATATCTTTCACCGCGATGGATATCCTGACTATCATTGATGGCAAGGTCACAGAAGAGTGGGCAACTGCCGATATGATGGGATTGATGCAGCAGATTGGAGCTATACCTACGCGTTCTACTAGTAGTGATAGCAGTAGCAGTAATACTGCTTGAGTCTAAGATGGTGGATCAACAGCAATAAAGGTGCTGCAAACTACTATTGTTGTAGTACCGCACATGCTCTTCTGATTATGAATCCATGTCACACGCGGATTCTTAATTGACCTAAACTTTGCTGTATGTTATAACCTTTGGTCTGCAGTTTGACCTTTAGACAAAGCGAAGAAGTAATTCAAGCACGTATTATTATTATTATTATTATTATTAACATTCCTCCCCTGCCACAACTACCACAGGAAATAGCACTTACACTCAGAGATGTAAACAAGCCCCCACAAAGGCTACGCACCACTTAACTCCTACCCCTCTTGAAATACCAAACTGCAGCACCTACCGCTGCTGCAATGACAGCACCAATTCCCGCAAGCATTGCTATTCCTGGTGTACTAGCGGGTTCAGCTGCTACGCCAGTAGCGTCTGCGGTGGTAGTCTGGTTTTCCTGTTGAACGTTAATGTCACTTATAGGTGCCTGAGGTGTAGGGTTGGCCTCTTGGTTTGGTATTCCCTGTGTCTGCTTCCCTGCTTCTTCAAAACCACTGTACTCCCCTCCCTGCTTTTCCTCCGTAGGCTTTTGTTCCTGGGTGTCGTTCACATCTTGCGCGTAAGCACTAGTAACA
>JBKPEN010000291.1:0-6479 GCA_046728425.1 Thermoproteota archaeon | reverse complement strand
AGCACTACTGTAGGGATTTTGCTCCGTTCTATCACCTTGAGCGCCACAATATCCAACAGGTCATAGCCGCCTGCCGCCGAATCTTCAGATGCCAATAGATCTATGCATCTCTTGACAGTGATTTCATTGAATAGTCTAGCGTCCTCATTCTTGTTGGGATCGGAATCATAAATGCCGTCGACATCTGTTGCATTGAGGAATTTGGAAGCTTTGACCTTTTCAGCAATAAGTGCAGCCGTTGCATTTGTGCTCTGCCCCGGATGTAAGCCGCCTGTCACAACTATTTTGCCGGCTGTTACAGCCTTACTCACCTGCTCGAGGTCTTCCGGGACTACAGGGTAAGCCTGATCCCCAAGCGCAATAATCATGAGCCTTGCATTCAGCCTTGAAACCTCGATGCCTAGGATGTCCAGAGATGCTTCATCCGAGCCTAAGCTTCTTGCGGTGGAGATATAGTCGCGCGCAAGCTTGCCTCCTCCTGCAACAACTACTGGCTGCACTTTCTCGCTTATTTCGCTTAGCATCCTAGCATACCTCTTCAGCTCGTGTATTGTTTCATAGCCAAACACTTTTCCAGATAATTTAATTACAATACGACGCCTAGCCTGCGTGGATCTTACCTGCCCCCATATTCAGTATACCTTGATCGCCCAATACCTTTTTAATAGCTCGCTCTACCTTCTCACGGTTCTCTGCGGTAGTATAGACACGAAGCATATCGAAGAATCCTGAGATCGATTCTACAAGTGGGATTTCTGACATCGGCATCTCATATACTCTATCCTTATCGACAACCAATACAGAATACATTTCTTCTTTGCTTGGAGTCAGGGGCATAGAGGGGGCACGGGAGACATCGACAAAGACATAGTTGCCATCTACATTTGCCACATGGGCAATATGAGAAGCAAGCGCCTCAAGCGCTTTTCTGTCCATCCTTTGCCTATCGCGCTTGTGCAAGAATTTTTCATAAACACTCTTAAGCAGCCTCCTGTCGCGGTAATCTCGTGCCATCTTGCCCGAAAATGCATATCTGCCGGAAAGCACACAGAGCCGCTCAAGGGTAGCTTCATCTGTTAGTGTAAGATACTCGTGGAGTGAAGTATTTGTCAGTCCAAGAGCTTCATCTGCCGCTATCATTGAGCGTAGAAGCATTACTTCAGCAGATCTCACTGTCTTATGGAAATAGACTGCCTTGAACATTTCATAGCGTGAGATCAGCATTGATTCAAGTGAGTTGAGAGCAGACCTGTTTATTGCAAGCCGGTTCCTTGAAACCTCAAGCGAACTTACAAGCCTGTGATAGTCAAGCTTGGCATACTCAGCTCCGGTGAAAAGCCCGTCACGTGGCAAATAGTCCATGATGTCTGCAGACAGTCCACCAGAGATAATTTCATTCATGAAATTTACCTTTGACTGGCCAAATGAAAGTCTGCATATCTGATGTGCACTATAGCCGTATCTTCCCAGAATGTCAGCTATCTCGCTTTGCATTATGATCTTTTTTCCAAGCTCCTCATGGCTAGTATTACAATGATACTCAAGGACTTCTTCGAAGAGGTGCGAAAAAGGCCCATGACCAATATCATGTAACAATGCAGCAAGCCTGAGATCCTGTACCACTTCTGTGTCATCGATAACTCCCTTGCCAAGTAACGTTTCACCTGCAAGACCGGCAATATGCATAGCGCCAAGTGAGTGCTCAAAGCGTGAGTGCTGGGCACTCGGATACACTAGATGTGCACCAGCTAGCTGTCTTATCCTCCTCAAGCGCTGAAAAGCAGGGCTGTCGATTAGTTGTTTTTCAACCTGCGAGAATCTGATGTACTTATGGACAGGGTCTGTTATTTCACCTACGAAGTCCATATTTATTGCTTGTTTAGTACCACAAGATAACAGGACTTAAACTTTAAGCTCTTTTCTTATTATCTTAGTTATTTCTTGGTGAACCTGCTCCTTGCTCTTTGAGCCATCGATGACTTTCCATCTGTACTGCTTTGCAAACTTTAGGTAGTTCTTATAGGCATTTGCCGCCAGCCGGAGATCGGATTCAAACATATCCTGAATCTCTGCGCGCTGGGAAGATATGCTGGGGTTGACCAGGATCACAAGCACAATATCTTCCTTTGGCAGACCCTTGTCAAGCCGAAGAAGCCAGTTGGTGTCCATGCCATTTGCTACCCCGTAGACAAGGTTTGACTGCCAGTAACGATTCATGACTATAATTGTGCCATTTTCTAGCATGCTCTCGATCTCTTTCTTTTTTTCCCACCTGTTTGCTGAGAACAGCAGGTGCTTGACCTCTGGAAGGTAATCACGCTGGCCCTCAAGAAATGCTTTTATTTCCATCCCAATAGGGGTAGTGTAATCCGGGAAGTCCAAAATGACACAAACTTTGCCTGAAGCCTTTAAGGTCTCTGCAAGCATACGAGACTGGCTACCCTTGCCAGCCTTGTCTGTACCTTCTATTACTATTATCCTGCCCCTTCTTGCCACTGCATAAGGACGGGGTTGCGTCAATAAAAAGATTCAAAGATCTTTACCTTAACATGAAATTAATAATTAAATTTACAAAATGATTTAAAGGTCAGGATAATTATCTCGAGAAAACAAACTGGATTTATTTGAAGCTGGTGGACGTTTGTGTATATTATACGGCATGTCCGGTGAAATTTAATCTAGAAAAACAACAAATTAAAATATTAACATACTGTTGTAGAAATTAACCTTGCGGATGGTGCTTACATGCAAGTGAAAAAGTCAACCATTGCCATATTTGACACTTTTAAGACCCGCAAGAACAAGTTCACTGGAGAGGCAAAGAGGCAACGCGGCATCATTGCACATTTGGCTACAGAGCAGAGTCCAGATCTTCGCACTAGGACATCAATAGCACATGCCATTGCCAAGCAGCACGGCATCTTATGGCAAAACATCTACTCAGGCATATTCCGAGACCTTGACGAAGTTCTCATTCCAGCAGGGGTGGTAAGAGAAGGTGGCAGGCTGCCCTTGAGGAGGGGGCCGAAGGCACTCCAGCTAGAAGGAGTGCCATTCTACGAACTTACAGATACTGGCATTTTGGTAGCATCATCAATTGACGAGTTGAGCAATAATAATCGTATGCACCTGCTGCGGTCATACATATCATCACTATCGGCAACCGATTCTGATTCCAAGATAATGAAGGAGACTATGCTATTTCTGATATTAGTGGCGCCGTCATTTGTTTCAAAGATCATCAACGAATACATTTACGCCTACAGCACTGGTACAATTGATAGCATTGCGCCGCTTGATATCAAGAAACTCAGGTCAGTCATATCCAAGCAGATAATAGTCGAAAAAGAGCTGGTAGAAGCTGTTATCGCCATGCAGCAGGACCAAAGAGAGCTTGTTACAAACTTTTTCAAAGTGCTCACTTAGCGGCCTTTATGCCCGCAAGCAGTACATTGGTACTTTTTCTGCTTTCCCTTACAGCCCTCACAACGCCATATTGTTGCGTTCCTGCACTTAGGACAGCTGAAACTCTCAGACAGCTCCCCCGGCCTCACTTGTCTACCACATGCGTTGCAGTTTGGCATCTCGTAAGAACCGGCATACATTGGCTTGGGTGCATATCCTCGTCGGAGTATTTTTACTTTGTTAAGTCTCTAGGCTTGAAATAAAGGGATTTATATTGTAATTAAATATGCCATGGATTGGAGATATATGGAGAGCTGGATGGCAGGTCTAGACAATTTTATGAGTTTGTCATGCCAGCAATTGACATAATAGAAGAGGGCAACGATCTAGCAGTCACCATTGATCTCCCTGGCTTTGCCAAGAAGGATATTAATCTCAGAATTATAGGCAATGTCTTGTACATAACTGCCAAGAGGGAGCTGGCAGAGCCACTTGGCACTGTTTACTACAGGCACAGACCGGTCAAGATAGACAAAGGGTTCTATTGCCAATATCGTTTAAGGAGGAAGAAGTAAAGGTGAAAGGCGAGGCGACATACGAAAATGGCATCGTAACACTTAGCATACCTGTACCGAAATCGACAAATATTCCAAAAATGTAATTGCATACTTAATTTTTTACCACCTTTCAACTATAGTAAGATTCTGAGATTGAAAGGTGGAAAGGCAGGAGTGCAGCTCAATTGATCACAGGATTGTGCTTTACCACATATAATACTCATCATATAACTATTGCATCATTCCATTATATTCTGGATGGGATATCCTAGTTCAGCAGCTACTTTCCCAGCATACATATGGTCTAAATTTTCTTTTTCAACGTCACTGCAACCGCCGCAGCAGATGCGGCAAAACCACCGTACGCAAGATAAAAGTTGTATGGCAACATCAAGGCGGATCCAATAAATAATGCAGAAGCAAGTATGCTTGATGCAAGCGTGCTATTATTTTTCTCATATCCGCTGCGGGGTCCCATTGTTTCAAGGTATGTCTTTAACAGCGGCGCTACACTTACCGAATCCTGAATTCCCTTTGCAAACCTCTTTGCAGATATTTTTACTTCCTCAATGTAGGCGTCACGTAAAAGACCCTCTTCTTCAAGGAGGCCTGCAAGCACCTTAACGAACTGGAATGTCACCTTATGGTGGTAATAGATGCCCTCAAGAATAGAAGACATGCGCATATAGAGTGCAAGATTCTTTGGAAGTCTGAAAGGAAATCGGCTCATTGTTTTGTTTGCAAGGTCCACTAGAGCCTTTACCTCCATTCTGTCGACCTGTCGACCATGCAGGGATTGGATACTGAGTGCAATGCCTCGCTCAACTACGTAACGGTTCACTGTGGGCTCAAGCGTCCCAAGTTCTATCAATACGTTGACAGTCCTCTCAGGGTCCTTATCTATCAGGCCAAGGTAGAGGCGGATAAGGCGGATACGGGTCTCGCTGTCAAGCCTTCCCACCATTCCAAAGTCGTACAGTATCAGGCGGCCGTCGTCTGCAACTGAAATGTTGCCTGGATGTGGATCTGCATGAAAGATATTGTGATGAAGAAGCATCTTGAAGAACAGTCTATGCACGCGCACTACAAGCTTTTCTCTGTCGATCCCTTTTTCATCCAGCCTTGGAATGTCAGTTATCTTGACGCCTGGAACATATTTCATTGTAAGCACATGTCTACTAGTCCTCTCCAAGAATATGTCCGGTATTATGACTGACGGATCGCCTGCCAGATTGCGCTTGATTGTAATCAGATTCTCCGCCTCTATGCGGTAGTCCATCTCCTCATGCACCGTCTCGATGAACTGTGCCATCATGCCTTCTGCCGAGAATCTCAGATTTGGGTCGATAAACCGTGTTGCGAGAGGCAATATCTTTTTCATAACGTAAATGTCGTCTTCAATTACTCTTTCAATGTTTGGCCTGGACACCTTGACTATAACCTGCTTACCACCATACTTTGCCAAGTAGACCTGTCCAAGGCTTGCTCCAGACAGAGGAGCAGTATCAAACTCTTCAAATGCATCCTCTATCCTGCCTAACTCGTTTTCAATTATTGGCTTTACCTGTGAGAACAGTGCAGGGGGGACATCATCCTGCAATTTTGAGAGTACTTCCAGGTAGGGTTGCGGCAAAATGTCTACCCGGGTTGAAAGCCACTGGCCGAGTTTGATATATGACGGCCCAAGCTCAATGAACATTCTGAGCACTTTACGAGCATGTCTACGGTACTTTTCTTCATCGACATTTTTGCCCTCACGCTTGACCCATTCGCGCCTGTCTCGCCGCAAATCTATTACGATGGGCAAAAGTTTGAGCACTATCTTAGCAACATGCAATTTTGAAGGAGGAGAATAGACTAACGCTTCTTTGACAGAAGTCGTGTCCTCTTTTCTGATCTGGGCTGGGCTCTCCGTTGAGCTTACTCACTCCTTTTCTTTTTCAGCGAGTTGGTCATGTTGAAAACAAGGTTGCCTGTCGCAGAGCCGGCGATGTATCCAGCCAGAATCGCATCGATGACAGCATCCTTTGTGCTCTTGCCCTCCTTTTTGCGCATATTGTAGACCGTTGTGCCTAAGCGCCTGCCTACTATGAATGCAGCTGTCGCACCTGCCAAGTACTCTGGAGCATCCACAAGCAGGTGCCCAAGTGGATTACTTAATGGATCCACTCTGTCCATATGGACAGTGTAATATGTATCATAATCTCTGATGTGAAGACTGCCAAAGCGGTACTGCTTGTTGGCTCCTTTTTTGCTGCCAAGAGGAGTCTCCTTGAGATCAATTATCGGCCTGACGGCCTTGGGTACAATGATGTTGCCGTCACCGTCGATGAACTCCACGTATCAAAACATACGTCAATTAGATATAAAATTAACGAATAGGTTTAATCTCAAGCCGGACATCTGTAAAGAGATGAGAAGTATTAGAGTAATTGAAAGTATCAGGATCTATTCTGGTGGCATCAACCTTAGGAAAGACAAATTCTCGCTAAATGGCAAAATTGTAGATAAGGAAAT
>JBKPEN010000237.1:0-2404 GCA_046728425.1 Thermoproteota archaeon | reverse complement strand
TTTTTTTCACTAGCCCAATATCTTGACATCTTTCAGGTTAGCTTTTTATAGAATTATTTGTAAATACCTTTATTCGAGCGAGTGTGTTATTATACTGTGCATATGTTCCCATTTTTCTCTTATTTATCTGCGAGGAGTGGTTGAGCAGCAAAAAGATATGAAGCAACAACGTCCAGAGGTTGTCACTTCAGTAGCTCCATATGTAACTGTTGCAAATGCGCTTCAAGCCATTCAGCTGGCGCATGAAGACGGGTTTTCTGGAATAGAGCTCAACGAAGACCATCTTCATTGTCTGGTACAAGTCAAGCCTAATTCCCTGAAACTTATGCGGGAGTATAGTGCAGAGAAGCACATGATTAATTCCCTTCACAGGACACTTTTTCGGCCAAGCATAGATTCAGAAAACCGCGCAGAAAGAAAAAGGGCAGTAGAATACACATGTAAAACACTTGACTATATGGAAGCTGCCGGAATTTTAAGAATGGTTTTGCATAGTTTCAGTGACTTGCCTGCTTTCTTTAATTCCAAAACAGAACGCGCTAATAAAATGGGATACATTCTGGGATGTAGGGTAATACAAGTCTATGGAATTTTGGCTCCTGCCCTTAAAGCTTACCGGCAAATGAGAAAGGAAAAGATAGAGGCATCCTTTATGCGGTCGCTTGCAGAAATTGCAAAATACGCTGCAGACAAGAAAGTTGATGGCAAACCCATTGAAATTGTATTTGAAGAACATTACTCAGATGCTATTGATTATGACAATATCTCATATGGTAAAGGGAATTTCATTAATGTGATTCGAGGCATTGATACAGCACATCAACTAATAAGAACTGGACAAAATACGGATCTATCTGCGATATTTGAGCCAATCCACTTCCACGCGGTTGATACAAACGGCATAATAGATGATCATAGAACATTAGGCAAGGGCAAGGTAAATTTTGAAAATAGTATATTGGACATCATCGAAAGAAAATTGACAAATACTATCGTAATAGAAGATAGTACAAGGAATAGTGCGCTAGAGTCTAGGAAAATGCTGACATCTATGATACAGAAGTGCTAAGCTTGGCAGCCCCTCTCCTTGAGGTCCTTCTTTACTAATATATCGCTAACGTTCAAGAGTGCCTCTATGACCATAAAAGGATGCAAGCAAAAACAAAACATCTTGGTTGTCTCTGCGCTAGATTTGCTTTCTACCAATGATACCATAGGCAAGAAACTAGATACTACTACTACTGCAAACCATGAAATTGTAGATGAGCTTGGAAATGATAACAACCACCCAGCAATTTTAAACCTCAAGTTCCCCTTTGACTTAAAGTTTGACCAAGTAAAGGCGGTGGAGGCTTGGCTAGTGAATCAATGCAGGGGGTCAATCATTTATGGCAGTGGTACAGGTAAAACAGAGATTGCATTTGAATGTGCCAGAAAGGCAGCTGAGATGAAACATACTAAGAGGTTTAAGATCCTAATGCTGGTGCCGCGAATTGTTCTAGTCGAGCAAAACTACAGGCGGCTTGTCAGATATGGCATACAACCGGAGAAAATAGGCAGGTATTTTGGGGAGCAAAAAGATATTCAGGAGATAACAATCAGTACCTACCATAGTGCCGTATCCAACTTGGAAGTTGTAAAAAGAGCAGATATGGTAATTCTTGACGAGGTCCACCTTGTAAGTACAACAGCCAGATCATTTAGCAGAATATTTGATATCATCTCGAATAGCAATAGCAACAAGGCACTTTTGGGGCTAACAGCAACTATTGATGAAGGTGATCCGAAGAACCAAACTATCATGGCAATCATTCCACCAGCTAGAAGATACCTTATCAGAGATGCAGTCACAGATGGACGCTTGGCAAAGCCAATTATCAATCCACTAAAAGTGAACCTGACAGAGCAGGAGCAAAAAACCTATGATGAATATAGCAGGAAAATAAAGACCATCTCTGCACGGTTCAAAAGATATGACGCGGAAGCAATGATGGAGCTAGCAAAACAAGGAGGTTTCCCAAGCTGGCAGGCTAAGGCTTGGTTTCTCAATGTCAGGAAAAGAAAAGGGCTACTTGCTTCAGCGGAGAACAAGTTGGCAACCGCTGCAGAACTGATAAGGACAAAGCATCCTGCCCAAAAGATCATGGTTTTCAGTGAAACGCTTGAATCTATCCGCAAACTAAAGCAGCAGCTCAAGTCTAAAGGTATAGAGGCAATGCTAATAGACAGTAGGATCCCGTCATTTAGGAGGCAACGACTACTATCAGAATGGGGAAAAAGGTTCTACCCTTTGCTTTCAGTCCATACACTTGAAATTGGCTACGACGTTCCTGAGGTCGGAATAGAGATAATTCTCGCAACAACTTCTAACATGAACCAGATAGTCCAAAGGATAGGAAGGGTG
>JBKPEN010000215.1:0-5536 GCA_046728425.1 Thermoproteota archaeon | reverse complement strand
TCTTCATTACTTCTTTGACTCCCACTCTTTCTTCTTTCTATCGTACTCTGCACGGCTGTATGTCTGCCTAGCAGGGTGACCCATTACAACGGTATCAGGCAGGACATCCTTCGTTACAACTGCAGCCATTGCAACCACGCTATTCCTCCCTACTCGAATACCCGGTTTGAACACGGACCTTCCGCCTATTATGGCACCATCCTCCACTATTACCCCAGCCATCTTAGGGCTCATTGGATAGGGATCATTTGTGAACGCTGCTCCAGGCCCAATGAAAACATTCTTGCCGATTACTGTGAGCGGTGGAATGTAAACTGACCCCTCTATTCTGGTATTGTCGCCTATTTTGACCTTGTAGTCTACATGCGTCAGTGAACCTATCATGACATTGTCTCCTATTTCAGCATCTTTTCCCACGTACGCAAAGTGCCATATCTTGACATTCTTACCGATCCTGGCACTCTTGTCAACATAGTTTGTGACGCCGGGCAATGCGCTGTAGTTGTTGCTCATTCCTTCACAAATGCCAAGGATTTCCTTGCCATATAACTTTGTCAGGGATCTTATTTTGCCATTTCCTCAAAAACTCCATGTCTTGGGTCTTTTGCCTTTCTCTAAGCTCGTCTGGTAGCATGATAGGTATCTCATCAATTATTGGATAATAACGGTTGCACTTTGTGCAAAATAGGATGCCCTCTTTCACAGTCTGACCTTCCGAAACGATTTGGAAAAGCTCTAGCGGATAGTGCTTATCTATGGGACATGCAAGGATATCTAGCATTGACCTGTTCATTTCAGATCCAAATATACAGGTGAGCCGGTATTGCTTGACAGTATAGCTGCCTCTGCCACCTTTGTCACATTTGTTGCGTCTGTAGCAGTCACAATTATCTTTCCCTTACCTTCTATGGATTCAACAAAATTCTTTAGCTCTAATGTTAGAGGCTCTTGGAATTTCCGGCGAGGCACTATGGTAGCTTCTGCATGGTCTATTCTGATCTCCTGTGTTAAAAAATCACCGGAGATAATGCCGTCAGTGCATACAGCACTAAAAGTCCTCACCTTTTTTGGGGTAAGCCAGTTGGATGCGATGATGGCTACTCTTTGCCCTTCGAAGCCTAGCATGATAGTTGCAAAGTCTTCATGTGCATGAAAGCGTTTGCCAGCACGTGCAAATATGACGTGTGGAGGGCTCCCAAAGAGAAATATTGCCGCATCAATATCATGTACTGATGTATCATATATTATCCCCACATCTGTGATATGTGGCGGCATCCTGTTTTCTCTGTGGAACTCGATCATCATAGGATCCCCATACATCTTGCCTTCCACGAGCTTACGCGTGTCGCTAACTGCAGGGTTAAACCGCTCGACGTAGCCGGATGTTAGAATTAGTTTTTTCTTTTCCGCCATCTGTGTCATCTCTTCACATTCTTTGGAAGAGAATGACATTGGTTTTTCAACAAATATGTTAATGCTGTGTTCTATAACCTTCTTGGCCACAGCTACGTGCGTGTTTGTAGGAGTACACACTAGACAGCCGTCAAGCCGTTCTTTTTCCAGCATCTCCTCGACTGCAGAATATGCCTGTGCACCATGTCTGCTTGCAATCTCCTTAGCCCTTGCAAAGTCAAGATCGCATACTGCGGCCAGGCAGTCAAGCTCCCTCAATACTCTTGCGTGGTTTTTGCCCCATCCGCCAACGCCAATTACAGCAATTCTAGTGTTGGTGCTGGTAGTGCCTACCATACAGGGGTCAACCACTCCATGTACTCTTTGGCTTCGGCATACACAATCTTGGCATACATTTCACGGATACTCCGTGTCAATGAGCCTTCCTTTCCACTGCCTACAAGGCGGCCATCTACACTGGTGACTGGGACTATTTCTGCTGCAGTGCCGGTAAGGAATATTTCGTCAGCCATATACAGTTCAGTTCTCGCTATCTGGCGCTCGATGACCTCGTAGCCTGAATCCTTTGCCATTGTCATCACAGTATCACGCGTTATCCCTTCAAGGGCTGAATCAGCGAAATCTGGCGTATAGATCTTGCCGTGCCGGACAACAAAAATGTTTTCGCCAGAAGCCTCACTTACATTGCCGTACAAATCAAGTAGAATCGATTCGTCATAACCGTTGCGCTTGCTCTCCTGTGTTGCCAGAATTGAATTGAGGTAGTTGCCTGCAGCTTTGGCAAGTGGAGGGGTCATACTGTCATGGATTCGCCTCCATGAAGATACACATGTCCTGATGCCTTCATCCTTAAAATATTTTGCAAATGGAAACGTGATTATAACAGTATGAGTTGGCGAGTCCTTTGTCACATTCAGATCAATACCATGCACGCCCACAAATGTCAGTGGGCGGATATAACACGACTCTTTAACCTTGTTCTCTTGCAACAGCTCTACTGTAGCATTTGCAAGTTCCCGGGCAGAATATTTGAGCGAAATTGAGTAAACCTGGGCTGAACGCTGAAGTCGCTTCATGTGGTCTTCCAGCCGGAAGATGTAGACGTTATTCTTGGCTGCATAGGCACGTATACCTTCAAAGACCGCCGTGCCATAATGGAGAGCATGTGTATAGATTGGAACTCTGGCGTCTTCCCATTTCACGAGCTTGCCATTAAACCAGACAAACTCGCCGCCTTTTTCCTTCATGTATGAAGCCACATCCCTCAGTGGCTTATAAAAATCTTGAACTACTTGTAGCCTTCCTTAGGGAATTTCATACCCATCACCCTTGTCGTGCTATCTTCTATTCTTGCGAACTTGTCCACGATGTTCCAGTTCTTCTTGATGATTTCTGCTACTGTTTCAGGCACTTTTTCGAGCCAGTCTTCGTCTCTGTCACCACCTTCAACCGCCTGCCGATAGAGTCTCGCCCTGATCGATGATGCTGAAACTTCAAGCCGGTCAGCTTTGAGGGGATTGAGCCTATATGCCTTGAGCATAAACCGCTCGGCGCTGTCGCCAGTGTATGACACGAACTTTTCCTCATCTATTTGTGTAGTTATCTGGTTACGGAGCTCCCATGAGCGTGAGGAAAGAAGCGGCGGCATGTACTGTCTGTATGGCGCATAGAAGGTATAATCTGGAAGCACTGCTACAGAGTCACCAAAGACAGATTCAACCATTTGCTTCCGCAGTTGATATGAAAACGGGAGGCTTTTTGTGTTTATCTCCTGTCCATCTTTAATAAAGCGCACTGGGAAAATGTAAATGTGATACTCCCTTTTGAGCCTTGAGATTATTGATTTGTGAGCATTAGTCATAGGGTTTAGATGCACAAGGTATATTGCAGCGGTTGCAGTAGTAGCACTCATAGGATTTAACTTGGATAATACAACAAAGAGATAATAAGAAAAAGTATAAGAAAAAGTAAAAGAAACAGCAGGTCTAGCTCTTCCTTATCTCGATTTCAATTGTAGAGACGTTTCTCGTCCTGCCGTCCTCTGATTGAACTGTCTCAGATCCAATCCTTACGTCACCTATCTTGTATCCTGCATTTTCCATCCTCTTCAGCGTGATCTGCGATACATCTACTGCTCGTCCAATGCTCAGGCCCCTCGCCTTGATTGTTACTGATGGCTGGTTGGCCAACTGGATCAGAGTTGACGTCACATATGTCATGAGCGGTTTCTTGCCAATGTATATTGTGTCGTGAGGTCCTTCTCTACGTGGGGTTGTCTGTTCTTGTGATGGTTGTGGTGGTTCTGACATGGATGGGTTAAAGCCTTAGGGATAATTTAAGTCAACGCTCAACAAAGCCTCTTCTTTAGATCCATCTTAATCCTTTTGCGATTATCACTAGCGATGTATTATAGAGAGAAGTATGTAAAGCAGGCATGCATACATATTGATATCATTTGCGTTTGTTTGGCAAGAGAGGGGACAGTAATATGTGGAAGGCAGAATATGACGATACATTCTACAAGATCTATGACTGGGATGGCAACCTTGCAGGTTACCTGTTTCCAGCATACAGCAATATCGAGCCCAAAGATGAAGAAACTATTATTGAGTTGAATAGAATCCACGCCCAAGCCACAGAAGGGACACTTTTGCTGCCGATGGTAAAGCTCAACCTGCTTGATAACAGTGAAGGAATGGATATTGACTATGTCATTTCTTCACTTGAAGCAAACAAAGAGAGAACCAACCGGTGGAAAGAGTGGCTGTACGGTAACGCAGAACCATTCAATATTGCAAATTCTGCGGTGTATACTGCAAGGGAAGATCGCAACATGCTTTCAATAGCTCTTGACATAGTTGAAAAGTTTAATCTAGATGAAAAGGAAGTACGTGACTTTTTATCTCCATTGCTTGACAAGCTGCATGAAGATGGGCTTCTCTGATTTTTATATATGAAGGTGTTCCTGTGATATGCAAGTATGAAGACCCAGTTTACACATCACCTCGTCTGTCTTCAACACGCCGACAAGCAGTTGCATCTCCAGCTTGAGAACCTTGAAATGGAGGGGGCAAACGAGTGCGTGGAGGGATTTCTTAAATGCAAAGAGTGTGGCACAAGATATCCCGTAATACACGGCGTGGCAATAGTGGTCAAGGACTTCTTTTCTTATGCTGCAGGCCGACCCCAGATGTTTGGGAGATGGCTTCTGGACAGCAGTACAAAAGAGATGAAGCAGTTTTTGAAGGAGAGCGGATCAAAACTTTGGCAGGGCTCTGTATCAAATGACAGATACGAAGAGGGCGGCAGCTGGTTCGTTCCTTACAGGTGGACTCAGTACGAGCATTCTGTAGAAGATAGACTGCTCAAGTCGCTCCGGTGGCGATTGAAGCCAAATGAGGTTTACAACAGAATAGTGCATAGCATCAACCCTAAGATGGACGGGGTTGCACTTGACATGGGATGTTCAATGGGCTATAGTACTATCCTCCTTGCGCAAAAATATGCGTTTGCAATTGGCCTAGACATCTCCTTTTCATTCATCCGCGAAGCTAGAAAAAAGATGTACGAATTAAAACTTGGAAATGTTGAGTTTTGTGTATCCGACTTGCTGGACACACCGTTTACTCCCAGCAAGTTTGACCTGATACTTGCATTGAACTTGCTTGAGCTTGTGGATCCGGAAAAGCTTCTGGCGTCAATACACTGGCTACTTAAACCACATGCCGATATGATAATTGCTGATCCGTATGATTATGACCGCGATCCACCACCGAAAAATATCTACAATGCACAATCTTTCCGCAGGCTTTTGGAAAATTCAGGTTTTGAAATAGGGGAAAAGAGCCACAAGAACGAATCGTTTATCCCATGGGTTCTCAAAGTAAATGAGCGAGCATACTTGTTCTACTTTGTAGACTATATCAAGGCAAAAAAGCTATCGAAGCAGAAATTTTAATAATACAACCAAATTAAACATATCCATGCCAACAGCATACGTCCTTATCAATTGCGACTTGGGCTCTGAAGAAGAAATAATTCGAGAAATAAAGAAATTGCCGGAAACAGTTGAAGTATCAGGTGTATATGGAGTTTACGACATAATTGCTAGAATAAGCTCTGA
>JBKPEN010000223.1:0-8142 GCA_046728425.1 Thermoproteota archaeon | reverse complement strand
GAAGTTGACAGCGTGAACTACATCTAGGTTCTTTTGGGCGTATCCGATGATTTCACCAAGCTCATGGTCGTTGATCGACTTAATTACGGTTGGGACAAACACCACGGTCATTCCGCACTTTCTTGCCGACTCCAATGTATACGGAATTTCCCAGTGATTCTTGGGGTTTGTCCTTGGACTTACGCCATCGAATGAAAGATACAGGTTGTTGACACCTGCCATTCTTACCTGACGCATAGTTTCTGGCGACATAGCCAGTTTAATACCGTTGGTGTTAAGTTGAATATGGTCTACACCCTCCTCCTTCATTATATTGATGATTTCAACAATGTCATCACGGAGCATCGGCTCGCCGCCCGTGACCTGAATAGAATTACCTGCAATCGGTTTTTCCGCCTTGAGGGTCTTCATCATTGCCCTTATCTGCTCCATGTTTGGCTCATAGAGGTAAGCACCTTCAAGACCCTTCTTGACATAAAAGAAGCAGTACCAGCATGTCAGATCACATCTGTTGGTGATTATCATGTTGGAAAGCCCAGAATGTGAAAGGTGGTTCGTGCAAAGTCCACAGTTATTGGGGCATGAACACTTGTCTATCATTACATTTGGCGCATGTGCGCCTTTACCATCCATCCAATAGGTACTGAACTTCTTATACATTTCGTAGGAGCCAAAATATAGCTCTTCACACTCACCGTGTGTCGGGCATGTCTTACTCATAAAGACCTTACCCTCTCTTTCAAAGACCTCAGCATCCAGAATCATATTGCAGTCTGGACAGATACTCTGTGTGAACCGAATTGTGCGTTTAGCGCTTACACTTTTGCTAGACATATTCGAAATTTGGATTAAGTCCATACTACTGCTACCTTTTGGACACAATCTTCACTTTGATATAAAGCTAACTTACTAATTCCTACGGTGATGAATAGGTTTATAATCAAGGATGATTTCGAGAAAGAGTTGTTCCACATATTGAAGTCAGCAATAGTGATAACAGTTGGACTGCTCTCTTTTTGAGAGAAGAGCTTATCATTATAAGCCCACCGTGCATGAATGTTGTCCTTTACTGTAAAGCGCACATACATTTAAAAAGCAAAAAATATAGCATAGTCCCCAGTCTGAGAGGAAGTGAGCATTAGCGACAGGTCAAGGAAGGCGATGGAGAACCTTGGCTTGACAGGTTATGAGATACGTGTGTACCTTTCACTACTTGAGACAGGCCACATGACTGCCGCAGACATTTCAAAAAAATCAGGAGTCCCATACTCGAAGATCTATGAAGTCCTCAACAGCTTGGAAGAGAAAGGATGGCTGGAATCAGGCAGCTCTAGGCCGCAAAAGTTTTTCCCCAAATCTCCGTCTACAGCTCTTGGAATCATGAGGTCGCGCCACGAGAACAACTTCCGCGAGAGTCAAAGTACTATCGTAAATGAGTTGATGCCAATGTATACAAAGAGCGGTATGAAGGAGAGGCCTGAAATATGGGTCGCAAGAGGGGTCTATAATATAATCGCCAAGGTCAATGAGATAATCCAGAATGTACAGCAAGAACTGCTGGTCGCGGTACCTTTTCTTGCAGTGGACATAGCCAAGCCACTCCAGCCGGAGCTCAGGACTCTGCACGACAGGGGAGTAGCCAAGATAAACATCCTTGCATCTGCCAAAATAAGCTCTGATACGGTTAAGACACTATCAAGGGTAGCAGAGGTGAGGCTCAAGGATGGTCTTTTTGGAGGCGGCATAATAGGCGACGCAAAGCATGTCGTGATACTACTTGGTGAGGGCACTGGTGAGAACGGTAGCTTTGAACCGATAGCCATCTGGGCCGACCATTCAGGCCTTGCAGGCTTTGCAAAAGGTTACTTCCAGTACCTATGGGAAGACGCTGGTGATAAGAAACATTTTATGTAAAAACAGCGTTATACCCCTGCAGATAAGGTTAATACAGTTTGGCGAGAACAGAATAACCACTGTGGAGTCTGTCGCTGCAAGGAAAAAACAGCAAGTGACCAAAGATGAAGAGCTGTATGTTGGTACAGCAGAGTCTGAGCATATTGAGATGTACCTGAAAGCAATATGGTATATCCGCGAAAAGGGCGAGGAAGTCAAGGTAAGCTCAATAGCCAGGCTTCTAAATGTCACTCAGCCATCTGTTGTCCAAATGCTTCGCAAGTTGAACATAGCCCAATTTGTGCGCTATAGCAAAGGTAGCGTGGAAATGACTGCGGAAGGAGAACATATCGGCAAGAAGATGATGCGAAACACCAGGCTGCTTGAGGTCCTAATGAAGGACGCTCTCAAGATAGAGGTAGACGAGGAAATGATCTGTGGGATAGAACATCATATGAAAGATATGTTCACAGATGCACTGTGTACACTTTTGGAGCATCCACGGAAGTGCCCTCACGACCACGAAATTCCAAAGGGCAATTGCTGTTCGTAGATTTTTATTCTTGCAATCCCTCATTTTTAGTGTGGACAAGCGATGACTAGATAGCCCTACTGACTTGGTGAAGGAGATCTTGAGTGAGGAGTTTGTCCACTCTTACATTTCACAAAACTTGATAAATGGCTAGGTGGCTTTTATATATCTACATTGGTTAAAATAGAAACCACAGCTTCATTGGAGAGCTTTAGAAAGTTTATCATCGTAAGCACCTGCAGGTCCTTCATACCTGAAAGTTATATGCGCGATTATGAAGTATTTCCAGAGCGCGAAGAGGGGCCTGGAGCAATCTATATTGAGGCTGCAGATAAGGTTACACTAAAGAAAATAAGGGAGATGACATTTGTAAATGCGAAAGAAATCCTTGGCATCATTTATTCATCAAAGAGTGGCAACACTCAGCTAAAGTGGAGGCAGACTCGCAGGCGAATAGGTAAGGTACAAGGCTTTGCATCGCCAAATGCTCTAGTCAACTTAGTTGAGTCCAGTGTACTGACACAGGAATGGGTTGACAACTATTTGAAATTGATCCAAAACCAAAACCAACAACAACAGCAACAAGACCAAGATCCATCGTCTACTGTAACTGCAAGCGAAAAGACAGCATGATAGTGAAGCCGAGTGGCACATTAAATAATGCCTTTTTTATAATTCCTGAAGATGCAGATGATCTCTTTACACTGCGCCGTATCATAGAGAAGGATGATCGCGTCATTGCAGACAGCACTCGTCTAGTCAAGCAGGTCAAAGAATTTGGCCGCCCTGACAAGGGTGAACGTGTCAAGATACGTGTTGCTATCAAAGTAGAGCACATTAACCTTGACTCGACAGTTGATAGGCTTAGGATATCGGGCATCATTACAGATACAGACAACGAGATGGTGCCAAGAGGGGCTCACCACTCGCTTTCCATACATGCAGGAGACACTGCAACAGTAGACAAGGGCAGAAGGTGGAGGGATGTTGAGGTCAGGATGTTAAAGCGGTCTGTTAGTAGCTCCAACTTTATTCTGGTGGCAATAGATACGCAAGAAGCAGCTGTTGCCAAGGTGGCTGGTACACATGTTAAAGTGATCCCAAACATTTATTCTGGCCAGAGCGGCAAGCGCTATCAGACGAAAAATCCCAATATTGAGACTTACTTTATAGACATTGCCAAGACTGTTTCTTCAATAATTGGTGAAAATGATAAAGTCATCATATTTGGCCCAGGAGAAAGCAGACGTAGGTTCTCCAATATATTGGTGAGCGGGCAGTATATTCTAAAGGACAAGGTGCAGATTGTTGAGGGTATAGATGTTGCAGGCGAAGATGGGATATTCGTATTCCTTCGCTCAACTGCGATGAAGCAGATCATGAGCACAAGCAAGCTTGCTGAGGTGTCTTCAATGTTAGACACAGTAATGCTGATGGTGAATAGAGGAGAGGCAAAATTTGCGATAGGGATGAACGATGTGTCTAATGCGGCTGCATTGAAGGCAATAGAGGCGGTAGTATTCTCCGATTCCATCTTCAAGACCTCAAATGAAGAGGAAATAATCAAACTACTCAATTTGATTGAAAGCTATGGGGCAAAGATATTCGCTGTAGACTCATCGACGGATATAGGCCTTCGTGTCTCGTCACTTGGCGGCATTGTGGCGATTCTTCGCTATGCGATACATTGATTCTTCAGCGAGCCATGACAGATAGGGCTTAGATACATTACTCATTTTAAGCTCTACTATCTCAGGCACTTCGTATGGATGTAGCTTTACAATTTCAGCCTTGAGCTTTTTTGCGGATTTTGAAGTTGTTTTGAAAAGTACAATGAATTCGTGTTGATCCTCTACCTTTCCATGCCAAGAGTAGATTGATCGGATCTTGGTGAAATTGACACAGGCACACAACTTTGCACTTACGACCAGGTGGGCAACCCTCGAGGCCAACTCTTCGCTTGGAAACGTTGACACGATTATGACTCCAGTTTTAGCCATATATTTCATATATGGCTCTGCTATGCAATTAATTATTCCTGTACTGTTTCGCAAAGTGGATTTGCCTTTATAACTATAAAGTCCTGGTTTGCCATATTCTTTGAGATTACCTTTTCAAAATCTGTCTTGGAGCACGCAATGACAATTGTTGTCTTGTCCGTGTGATATAGGTCAAATGTTTGCCCTTGGTGGCGCTCTACATCACCAATATAGTCTTTGATCTTTGTCTCAAATGAGGACAGCAGTTCTAACCTGTCCCCTCTCATTTCATGCGGGTCAAGTGTCCATGCTATTGCAACTTTTGTTCTGCTTGCCTTAAGGTCGCGCTTTTTCAGTGTTGCCCGTATTTGGTCAATAAGAAACTTAACGTAGCCATCTACGCCCTTAATACTACCGTTGACAAGATACATCAGCGGCCCTGTACTATCAAGCGACGATCCTATTATTCGTAGGTCATATAATCCACTTGTCACATCGTCAATAAAGAGGTCGGCAAATGTACTGCGCATCAATTCACTCAGGATATTGTTGTCAGTGGCCTTTTTGCAGATTTCAAGTATGCTGGCCATACCGGAGTAGTGGCTCAACGTTTTTATGACGTGAACTAGCTCAGCGGAATTTACATCGACAAACTTCAATTTGCGACGCGTGTCCGGGTCGTAGAGCATCTTGGAAATATGATTATCGTGTTTAAGTTTTTCTGACCCTATCAGAGTCTCAGAACTGGCAGTAGTAATAGTACTCATGGGGAGGTAATAATATGATATATCCTTCTCAACGGTCATTCCTGTCATGTGCTCTATAAGGGCAATGTTTTCATTGTTGCCACCTACTCCTGTAGGAAGCATATAGATTAAAGAGGTCCCCCGCTTGAGTGCCTTGATGGCATCCTTGAACTTTGTCATAACGTCGCTTTTGACTTCCGGACCGACCTTCCTTATTCTGGGAGCAAAATAGACGTATGAGGCATTGCTTATCGCAATGTCAATAGGCTGTAGATCAAGGAGAGGCTCATCCTCCATAAGTGAGCTTACATTTGGGTACGTCCTTGCTATATCCGGCTTGAGCAAAATGGCCATCCGGACTGATTCATCGATTAATGAAACCTTGGAGCCGTTTATGGCTATCGAGGAAGCTATTCTATATCCTTCAGTGCTCAAGCCATATACCGCAACAGAAGCAGTAGTAGAAGATGACGTAGCACTCAAAGTGTAGAGTAAGCTCCCCCTTTCATCCCTCCATATATACCCCAAGTGGTCTACAAAAGGTTTTTCCAATGGCTTTCCAGCTACATTGCATACTTGAAGATCTGGTTTGATATTTTGACGCCAAAGCAGGTGATGTTTTTCAGGCGCGCCGTCAACTTGCTGCACAATTCTGGTCATGAGGTACTTTCCACCTCAAGAAAATACAGGGAAGCAGTGGAGCTTGCTAGGATCAAAAAGCTAGATCTTACATTCGTCGGAAGCCATGGGGGAGCTGATAGATATAATAAGCTGCGTGAAGGCGCTCGCAGGACATACGAGCTAGCAGAAGTTGTAAAGCAGTTTGGTCCTGACGTGGCAGTCACCTTTTCGTCGCCAGAAGGCTCGCGGGTAGCTTTTGGCCTTGGAATCAGGCATATTGGCTTTAACGACTCACCTCATGCAGAAGCTGTTGCAAAGCTTACAATACCCTTGACAAGTAAGCTATATTGCCCTTGGGTTATACCACGCTATGCATGGTCAGGTTATGGCATAGCAAAGAAGAACATTGTACACTATAGGGCACTTGATCCAGCAGCGTGGCTTAAGCACCGTAATAATAATGATGACATACAGGAAGTCAAGCAAGAGAGAAAGATGATCCTTCTTCGACTCGAGGAAAGCAAGGCATCATACATTGCAGACAAGAAAATTAATACAATAAAAATGATCGATAGATTTGTAGACGAATTATGGCAGTCAGCCAACATTGTAGTGCTGTGCAGATATAAAGACCAGATAGCAGACATAGAATCACGCTATGGCAACAAGGTTCAGGTGCTAAGAAATGTAGTCGAGGGCACCAACCTCATAAAATCTACACAACTTTTTGTCGGGGCAGGCGGCACAATGACTGCTGAGGCAGCGCTCCTAGGCAAGCCTACAATATCAATAGCACCTATCCAATTTTACGTTGAAAAATACCTTATCAGATCAGGGTTAGTCAAGAGGGCAATCGACTCCAGATCGCTTGTAAGGCTTGGCACGAAAATGATGTCTGACAAAGGATATGTCCAGACTCAACAGAAAAGGGCAGCGCGCATCCTTAGAAGGATGGAAGACCCGACAGAGAGCATGATTAGTGCCTTAAGATTATAAGTATGTCCTAGATACTTGAAATTACGCCCGGAAGCCCGGTAGAGGGAAAATTCTTTTTCCGCTGAATGTAGTGGCCAAGCATAGGGGCCTTTGGAGCCCTTGACCCCAGTTCGAATCTGGGCCGGGCTATCATAATTAAATAACAATGCAAATCCAGGTAGTCATAATGGTGCCGTGAGCGAGGAGAAGAAGGAGGAGAAGAAGAACAAGGTCTATGTGACAAGAAGAATACTAGAGCCTGCCTTTTCTATTCTCTCGACTGAATGCCAAGTAACGCTCAACAAAAGGCCGCACCCGCCAAGCAGGAAAGAGATATTGAAAAATGTTGTTGGCAAGGCTGGTATCCTTTGCATGCTGACTGACAGGATAGATGCCCACGTGATGGATAAAGCAGGCTCAAGTCTTAAAGTCATCAGCTCATACAGCACAGGCTTTGATCATATCGATGTCAAGGAAGCGACAGCAAGGGGTATCTACGTTACCTATACTGCAGATGTCCTTGCTGAAGCGACAGCAGACTTGGCATTTGGCCTTATCCTTGCCTGCGCACGCAATATTGCAGGTGCAGACGAATATACCAAGAGTAAACGATGGAAGATTGCATGGAGCCCAGACTTGATGCTCGGATATAATGTCCACAGCAGTACACTTGGCATAATTGGGCTTGGGAGGATAGGATCTGCAGTAGCGCGCAGAGCAAGAGGATTTAACATGAAAGTTCTCTACCATAATCGCAAGAGGAACCGGCAGCTTGAATCGGAGCTCAGAGTAACATATGTAGAGCTTGATGAGTTGCTTGCCCAAAGTGATTTTGTATCAATACACACGACTCTGAATAGTGCCAGCCATCAACTTATAGACAAGACAAAACTAAGATTGATGAAGAAGACGGCTTTCTTGATAAATACTGCAAGAGGACAAGTCGTAAAAGAAGCCGATCTTATAAGGATCCTTAAGCACAATCAGATTTCAGGCGCTGGTCTGGATGTATTTGAAAGTGAACCTCTACCACGGTCAAATCCACTTTTGAAAATGAAAAACGTCGTGTTATTGCCGCATATTGGAAGCGCTACATACCAGACACGCTCCAAGATGGCAGAAATTGCAGCAAGAAACTTGCTTGATGTTCTAATAGAAAAAAAAGAGCCTAATCCTAAGTTTCTGGTAAACCCAGAAGTAAAGAATGTACGGCCATTGTAAGATCCTTTTGCAGGTTTACAGTAGTTTTTCCTCATCTTCATTACTTCTTTGACTCCCACTCTTTCTTCTTTCTATCGTACTCTGCACGGCTGTATGTCTGCCTAGCAGGGTGACCCATTACAACGGTATCAGGCAGGACATCCTTCGTTACAACTGCAGCCATTGCAACCACGCT
>JBKPEN010000248.1:0-7173 GCA_046728425.1 Thermoproteota archaeon | reverse complement strand
AAGCAATACCAACATACCTATGATTCGAAGGATGCTCTATAATATGACGAGAAAGTTTGGTAAGCACACAAAGGTTGATGGAATGGACTTCTTTACATTTCCTTCCGCTACAGCTATCAACAAGGCAAGTGTAGATGAGCTAAGAGACTGCGGCCTTGGATACAGGACAAAGGCAATAAAGGCTGTAGCTGATGCCATCTCAAGTGGACGACTTGAGTTTGATTTACTAAGGAAATCAGGCTATTACGAATCAAAAAAAGAATTGATGCAAGTCTATGGAATTGGGAACAAGATAGCTGACTGCGTGCTTTTGTTTTCACTTGAAAAGCTTGACGCATTTCCAATCGATGTGTGGATCGCAAGAGCACTTGCTAGTCATTATAGTTGGCTTCATAAAAGCAAATTCCATGATAAGATTACCCCCCATCAGTATCAGCAGCTGTCAGATGAGGCAAGAAGGTACTTTGGCAAGTATGCAGGATATGCTCAGCAGTATCTATACTATCACACTAGACAGGTCGCAGGTAAAAAATGGTGATAAATACTTAATAACTATCGTTACAAATGCTGAATAGTAATGTTGGCTAATCGCCCTTATCATGGCAAGACCTTTAAGAGCGCTTGACTGGGTGGTTATTGCAGTCCTTGTGATAGTGGCTGCTATAGTAATTTACTTGCTTTGGCCACTTGTAATAGCAATAGCAATAATTGCCGCTGGATACTTTATCTATAGGTGGTACACAGGCAAAAGACTTGTCAGGACCGGTTAGCAAATCTATTTTTCTCTAATATTCATTAATGTTTCTTTTCTTACCATCCTTCTCGCCAACGAGATCAAATAAATCTCAATATGTTGACCTTACTTGCAAATTGGTGAGCTACTGAGTTAGATCTATAATGCTTCTTCGGATGATCAGCTTGGCTTCTGGTGAAACATCATACTGCTCTAAAATTATCTCCGGATCTCTTATCAGCTCGTTTCTGAATTCTGGCTCGCTGGCTGCCTTGAGGAGAACCTCACTTATAATCTCAGCTTGCTTTTGCTGTTGAGACTCCAAGGGTATCTGCACGAAACTGAATGCTCATATATAACCTTAATGCAGGATTCCTCTATGTAACTAGATAAAATGAAGAGTATAGCAACCGGAACTTCGCTTTATAGAAACATTCTAGATGAGCAGTTACATATATGCAGGCTCTTGCTTTTTGGGACAGGTCATTTGCTAATGCATTGATCTGTACATAAGCACAGATAGACGGGTTTTAGTTTATTGTGCTTAAAAAAAGAGTCAAGCACTTGGCATCATATGGCAGAGGAGTATGCTATTCCCGATGAGATGGATACAAGTTTGGTTTGGTTGAATACATATTACAGGTTTCAAAGTGGTCAGGGCAGCAAGCTGGATCGCAGAGGTGTAGGACATAGCATTTTAGGCTCCATCTAATACACAGGCTTGCATCTGTTCTAACAGCAAGAGCTTGTGGTCACCGGCAAATTCAATGCGTTTTCGCAACTATAGAGCGGGAGCAATCAAAAAAAGAAAAGTAATGACGCTGCCGCCCTATCCAGTTACATATGCCCTTTCGCCATGCTGTACAAGGTCCAGACCGATCTCTTCTTCCTTTGGAGTAACCCTTATGCCGCCTGGCCACACCAGATCCATTACCTTGATAATGAGTGCAGTAATGCCCATCGCCCATGCAAGTGCAGCAAATGCGCCTACCGCGTTTTCATATAGCTGTGCAGGGTTGCCAAATGCAAGTCCGTCGTCTCCCCATGGTGTGAACCGCACTTCTGCAAAGATGCCTGTCAGCAGAGCGCCTGCAAGACCACCGATGCCGTGTACTCCCCATGTGTCAAGTGCATCATCCCATTTTCTCCTATTTTTGAATGCCACTGCCGCGTAGCAGACAACTGATGCTAGGATACCTATGATTAATGCGGACATTGGTGACACAAAGCCAGATGCTGGGGTGATAGCTACAAGTCCAGCTACTGCGCCAGAAGCTGCACCGACTGTTGAAGGCCTTCCAGTGTGTGCCCAAGATATCAGAGCCCAGGTCACTGCCGCCATGCCTGTAGCAATTTGCGTTGCAACAAATGCACTTGTAGCGTTTGTGGCCGCCGCACCTGCGGAACCTGCGTTGAAACCAAACCAACCGACCCACAGTAGCGCTGCACCTAATACAACAAGTGATATGTTGTGTGGCTCCATTGGGAGCTTGCCATATCCCAGCCTGCGTCCAAGCATGAGAGCGATTACAAGCCCGGACCAACCAGAGGTGATATGGATGACTGTTCCACCTGCAAAGTCAAGTGATCCTAGACAGCCTGTCCATCCAAAGCCACAATATCCGGGATTTAATCCATAATTATCAGGCCCAGTGATCTCCCATGTCCAATGTGCCGCAAAGTCATAAACGAATGTTGCCCAGAGCACTATGAATATTATGAATGCACTGAATTTCATCCTCTCTGCCAGTGCTGCTACGATTAGTGCAGGTGTAATGATAGCGAACATCATCTGGAATATCATGTATGTCTGGTGAGGTATGGTTGTACCATCTATACCACCGTATGCAATTGAGGGTACATCATGAAGTACATTCTGCAGTCCGGCCCAATTCAGATTTCCTATGAATCCGTATCCTCCTGCATCAGGTCCAAAGGCAAGACTGTATCCCCACAATGCCCACTGCACTGCAATAACTCCAGTAGTAATGAATACCATGTGAAGTGTGTTGACAGCATTCTTTTGCCTGGACAGACCGCCATAAAATATAGCCAGCCCTGCAGGAGTCATCATGAGCACTAGTGCAGAGGATGTCAACATCCATGCGTTGTCTCCGTGGTCAATTGCACAGGGAACAAGACTTACTTCGCCAGTTTCGTTATCTGTTTGTGTCACATAGGTTCCATCGTCATTTGTCTCGAAGCAGGAATACACTACCGCAGGGTCGTCCTCTGTATAGGCAAACGCAGTGCCTGAAAAATTAATGATGGTTGTCGCCACTGCCGCTGCTGCTATTATGGCAGCTAGACCCAGAAAACTTATCTTTCTATCAAGAATAGTCTTAGTTTTACCGTCTATCACAGAAATGATGGCTAGAAAGTTTGAATAAAAGCATTTATCTTAATTTTTATTAATCTAACCATATTTTGGTTCATTATAAAAGTGAAAATAATAACGTAAAAGGAGAATTTTATGATAAGGGCATTATTGTTATCATATCTACAATATGGACTTCTATGATCGACATAAATAGGTGCCAGCCACTTGAGAAGACAATTGGCCGCCGATATCGATTCCTTGATTCAAGATTGGAAAAGTAGCGTAGTCACTCACATCACATCATCTGATGATACTGACAGGCTGGCTGAGTATGCTCTGCATCTAGCAAGGATACTTGCTTATCCTAGCCTTGATGTCTCTGCGTTCTTGTCCTTGATAGATGCAATGGGACAAGACGTATACAGGATACTCAAAAAGGGCGGCAATATACCCCCGCGACCAACGCAGATAATAGAAAAGATAAATGACCACCTCTTTAACGTGCAAAAATTCAAACCAAATACCGATGACTATTACAATCCACTCAATAGCTACCTCAACATAGTAGTCGAGCGGAAGATAGGAATCCCTATTACACTTTGCATACTTTACATAAGAGTTGCACGCTCGGTGAACTTCAAGATGTACCCAGTGAACTTTCCTGGCCACTTTTTGATTAAGCATATTCTCGAGGATAACAGTGGTGAGATCATCGTCGATCCGTTCAATGGCGGCAGGATAATGGACGACTATTCACTCAAAGCGTTGATTGATCAAGCATATCCACAGCAGAATATTCCTCTTACTCACGCACTTGTAGAGAAAGCAACAGCAGCCCAAGTTGTGATAAGGATGCTAAACAATCTGAAAGGAAGCTACTACGAAATACAGGACATGGATAGGTACAATATTGCAAATGAAATGGTACTTGCTATCGACCTGTATAACCCTGATGCAATAAGGGACAAAGGGATCGCCCTTCTTAAAAAGGGAAATTCTTCAGAGGCATTAGAAGTTCTAAATTCTTATCTAGAGATCAATCCAGAGGCTGAGGACGCTGACGATGTACTTGCCATAATACGCCAGATTAGATCAGGAAGGAAATAGGCTTGCCAAGATTGCAAGTACTTCTTATAATACATGAGATAGCACTATAACGTTCTCATTCTTTCCTCTTCTCTCTGTCTTGTATTCCTTAAGCAGATTACAACCTCAAAAAGTCATCAGTCACGTCATCTGGTTGGTTAGGGGTGGTCTATCAAATAGTGCAACGCTATTGTTGTTGTCATTTAAACCAAAAATATGACTTGTCTATTTTGGTCTCAACAGGATTAAGAGCTACCTTAGCTTTTAATCCTGTGCATAGTTTAAGATAACGCTGCTTTCTTTTGTATTTCACCAGCTGCAGTATATTGTACCATGTTAGTAACAATTAGACTACTACTGCTGGGAGGTGGAAGAAGAAAGCAAGAGAAATATCAGGGTGGCTAGCACATTCATCTGCTGCTCTCTCTCTCTCGCTATATACCCTTCTCTATTTTCGTTAGCATATGTCATGTTCCTTGTCAATAGACATGCTAGATGCTAAGATATGATTATTCTTAACAGCTTGCTTCAGGTGTTGTTCTTCTTCTTCTTCTATCATAGTGTATAAGTAATAGGCGATGCAGGATGCTACCATACGCTCGCCCAGGCTCTATAAAAAGTACATGTACATTGGAGCAATAACACTTGCCGCAAGTGGAGCAGCAGCTATTTACCTTAATTTTCAGGGCTTCAAATGCCTGTCAGACCTTGCGCAAGTTGACAGGTCTCTTCTAACTCCAGAGCGCTTAGAAGAAATGGAGAGAAACTGCTCAATTATTACTAATTCATATGTCTATTCTGTCTATGGCGTCATTATAGGAATTATACTCATAGTAATGGGGTTATTAAAAAAGAGGAAGAGTGCACGTGCTTTTTAAAAGATATATGTTCTTGGAGAAGAAGAAGTAATGATGACATCTTATGACAGCACAAAAGCACGATGACTCACTTGAGAAGATCGCTGCTGAAGTAAGAGGTTGCCCCCTCTGCAAGCTGTCACGGTCTAGGAAGAATGCTGTGCCAGGCGAAGGTCAGCTTTCTACCAAGATAATGTTCATAGGAGAGGCACCAGGTCGTAGCGAAGACGAAGAGGGGAGACCATTTGTAGGAGCCGCGGGTCGAATCCTTGACAACATGCTGAAAAAAGCAGGCATTGAAAGGTCGCAGGTGTTCATCACAAATATAGTCAAGTGCCGGCCTCCAAACAATAGGGTACCACAAGAAGACGAGCTGACCGCGTGCAGACCATATCTTGACAGGCAAATTGCACTCATCAAGCCCAAAGTGATCTGTATACTTGGCAGGACTGCATACTCTTCCCTGTTAGGTGGCAGTTCAATAACGCCAAATAGGGGCAAGATAGTGAAGAAGGGGGACCAAAAGTACTTTTTGACTTTTCATCCAGCAGCTGTTATTTACAATAAAGACCTTCGTACTGTGCTGCAAGCGGATCTAAAAAAACTGGCTGCAGAAATCAATAAGGATGAAGAGAATAAAGTGTCATTGGAGGATTATTTGTGAGCTGCCAGAACAGCTCATTTTACCAGCGACCTACTGAAGTCGTGGCAAGAGATCTTGTTGGTAAAAAGCTTGTCCGCACGATAAAAAATAAGAATAAGAAGCAATTTCGGCTTGTAGGCATAATCGTGGAGACAGAGGCATACGGCTATAGAGATGATCTAGCAAGCCATGCGCATGTTGGCCAAACAGTTAGAAATAAAGTCATGTTTGGCAATGTTGGAAATGCCTACGTATATTTCACCTACGGCAACCACTTTTGCTTAAATGTCTCTGCAAGAAGAAACAAGGTAGGGGCAGGTGCAGTACTTATTCGGGGAATTGAGCCGGTAGAAGGCATCGAATTAATGAGGCAGTTCCGGCCAGTCGACGATATTTTTTCACTTACCTCTGGTCCTGGCAAGCTTACACAGGCTCTCAATATCACATCATTACTCAATGGAACTGACATGACTAATTCCAACTCAGAGATTTATATCGAGTTTGGTAAGACACCCAAGTGTATTGTCACTACACCAAGAATAGGCATCACTCGAGCGGTGGACAGAGAGTGGCGCTTTGTCGACCCATCGAGTCCCTTTATATCACGCAAATTTCAGATCAAACAGTCATCATCATCATCATCATCATCATCATCATCATCATCATCATCATCATCACAATGACTGGTAACTACAAGATAGAGCTCTATCAGTAGTTTCATTGTCAAAGGAATTCTACTAGATATGAACAAATGAATATGTACCGTCACTTTACAAAGGACGACAGTAAGCTTAGAGTCAAACTGCAAGTACTCTACTATGGCAGTAATATTATTACTACAATCTACCGATAAAAGCTAAAAGTAATATTGACGCCAGGGAGCTTTCAAATGGGCTAATGTCCTGCGGCCTCCTCTATAGAAACTTCATATTCTTTTTCAACTGCATTCATTAATTTTTTACCCGTTATTTTACCTCTTGATTTTGTAATAGCCACAATTGAAGCGCCGCCTGCACCGACTCCTTCCTTTACGAACCCCTTTGCAAATGCCTGCAGACCTGGCTTACTTGATTCATCAAGATGAAGATCGCAAGATAAAATTGGAACTCGCTCCGAGACCATTCTTACAAGGCCAGATAGATCTGAAGATGGATCTTTTGTTACATATGTTGTAGTGCCAATACAAAGACCCTCGAGCGGCCTGTTTAGACGCTTCAATATTGCAACGACTGCAGACATCTGGGTGCCTCCTGCAAGCATAATCTTACCATTTGCAGATAGCACGCCACTTGCAATTCCTGCTACAGAAGGCATCATTGGATCTCCAAAAGCAGATATAGCTTCAAAGGGTGAGATTATCCTTCCAATCCCACTAGCAATCACCCTATCTATTGCAGAATCCACTACCTTGTTTTTCAGGTTGTGCGGATTTTCAGGCATACTACTGCTTACCTTGAACCTTGCATCAATGTCAAGTGCTCTCAGCACTGCAAGTGCAGTAGTAGTGCCTCCAGGAATGCTCTCACCTACTACT
>JBKPEN010000306.1:0-7426 GCA_046728425.1 Thermoproteota archaeon | reverse complement strand
GGATACAGTGATAGGAGGAGGGGGATATGGTGGCGTGTTTGAAATCTTGTGACCTTCGTGATCGTCGTCTGCATGGGCGATAGTCCATTTTTTGTGTGCCATATATCCTGGGTAAGCAACAAACTGCGAATCTGGACTAGTTGCTGTAGGAAGAGAGATTCCGATTGCACTAACTAGACCAACAATGAGCAAAGAGGAGAGAGCAATGGTTCTCACGCTAGAAGACATCAGGTGTCTTGCAGCGATCTGAAGAGGGCTTTTATTTACAGGGATTGGGATCCCAGCCTTCTCCTTGTCAGGAAGGCTTTGGAATTGTTCCACGTGTATATCTGAATCAACAATTTGGAGGATTTCCTTGCATCTCTCTCTATTTATTGAGATATATCCATTAGATTGATAATCATCAAACACTAGGTATCCTCGCAGCTTCAGGCTAGAGATTGCAGAAAGCACATTGTCTTCGGAGTCATCAGGAAAACCGCTGACTAGGACAGATAATTTCATCGGTTGCTGCCGTTTGATGAGGACCCGTAGGACAGCAATCAAAGATGTTCATAACTATACTTGAGCAAATGCGTTATTTATCCTTTTTATCCGGACAATGCGAATTATTTGTTATCTCAAGAGAGATTTATTGTGATAGCAAGGAACAAATATGTCCCTATCTAATTAAGATCATGTCCTCAGGCGATGGGGAGACGCGTCCAGAGTATTCTGAATACGAGGGTGTATTCTCCAATGTGTTTTCTTCTCGGGCTGCCTCCCAAATTGTGGATTTTTTCCTTGACCACAAAGAATTTGATTATTCGCCTGGAGAGATAGCCCGAAAGACAGGGCTGTCATTTAGAACCATCTTTAGAGAATTGCCGCACCTTGAGAAAAAACAACTGATTTATATTAGCAGAAAGATTGGCAAAACAAACATGTACAGATTAAATACAGACCTTCAGGCAGTAACCTTTCTAGAGAAGTTTGCATTTGAGATGTCGCAGCTTCACATCAGCGAACCCGAATTATCCCTAAATAGAGAAGGCATAGCTAAAAGAGCGCATAGTTAAGTTTGAGTGAAGGTCTGACTTGATTCTATGTCAACCTGAACAACTATATCAAAGATATTCTGAGGAAAGAAAAAGAAAAAGAAGAATAACAACATTTCATAGTGATAAAACTAGGGCTTTTTGGATATAATAATATCCAAATCCTATCCATATGTGACTTCTTTTCTCTTTTTTCTCACACTAAAGTGTTATTCATACCAATTACTAATAGTTCTAGAGCTACTGTGATGCATTTTTTAAAGGCAAACTTCTCGATATATATTAAATCGGGAAATTGACTTGCTAAACCTTATTCTACCTCGGCGGAGGATACTTTTCTTTCTTTAGCAATGTTTGTTTCTCCTTGTAGTGGTGGTTCTTTTCTCGTGTATCGATAATTGTCTCTATGTATCTTGCGCCTTCTGACTAGCTGGCCAAAGAAGACTAAGCCGGCACTCGCTAATACTAGATTCACTATACCGCCTGCGATATTATTCCACCACGTAAAGCAAAACACCGCAAGAGTAATGCTTACTAGAGCAAAGGCTAGCACTATCCAGGGAAGATACTTGCCTATCTTTATCAAAAGGGTTAGGATAGTTATCACTCCTTCAAGCTTTGTTGTAGTAGGCATTGTATTAGACGATGATGAATCCTTTTCTGTCATATAGGTAAGTCTCTATTGTACAATAAATAATTTAACCATAAATAAATATTCAGCTTCAATTTTCTTATTGCCCCCAGACTGAGATGAGGCGCAAAAACGCATATGAAAGAGAGAGAAAGAGATGAGAGGAACGTATCAGGATAACGTGGCGGTCCAACATTATATTGACAAGGCTTCTATCTAATTGAAAATGCAATAACACTCTATATAAATATCTAGTACGCATATTATTTACCTCTTAAAAACATTATAGCTCAGCTGATAAAGCTGGGATGGCGGCAAGGAGCATATGGAAGGGGAGTATATCCTTTGGATTGGTCAACATACCAATCAAACTTTACTCAGCTGCTGAGGAGAAAACAATTTCTTTCAACCAACTATGCCAAAGAGGTCATAGAATACAATACAAGCGCTGGTGTCCTGTTGAAGATGTAGAAGTTCCATACCAAGAGATTCAAAAAGGCTATGAAATAGCAAAGGATAACTATGCATTAATAGAGAAGCAAGAGCTTGAAAATATCAAACTGAAGACAACTAAGACCATTGATATAAAAGAATTTGTCGATGCAAAGGAACTTGACCCTATTTTTGTGCAAAAGAGCTATTATGTTGCACCAGACAACAAAACACCAGATAAAGCTTACTTACTCCTGGTTAACATTTTAAAAAATACCGACAAAGTCGCAATAGGCAAGGTGGTCCTGCGAGATAGAGAGCAGCTAGTTGCTCTTCGCGCGTTTCAAAGAGGCATTATCATGCATGCCTTGCATTACCTCGACGAAATAAGACCAATGGATGAAGTAAAGGAAATATCAGAAAGTGCAACTAACAAATTAAAACTGGACGATCAAGAGCTTGCCCTCGGCAAGATATTGGTGGAACAACTTGGATCAGATCGATTCGATATAAGCAATTATTCTGATGCATATACTAAGGAGTTAGAGAAATTAATTGAAGCAAAGAGCAAAGGCAGGCTCCATATTGTAAAAGAGGAAGAACCAAAGGAGACAACAAGAGACTTACTTGAGGCACTGAAAGCAAGTGTAAGCAAGTCTTCTGGTACTAGATCAAAGCAAAAATAGTACAACACTTCAATATGGGTGCTTCCTTAATCCCAGACATACTCTGATGGCCTGCTTAAGGGGGTGGTAGAGAGAGTGTGGGTGTGTGCAGTATTTGGATTTAAAAGATATCATTAATGAATTTTTGGCTTCTCCTCCCTTTTTCTTTCTTTCTTTTACCTTCTTTGCAAAATAATAGATCCTAACCAAAAACTCTACATATTTGACAGCTGGGTTTAATTTGGACACTTAAAGAAGAACTCAACATATAGGTCCTTGAACTAGCTATGTCGCTCAATGAGTACCACGAAAAGAGGAACTTCAAAAATACTCCTGAGCCAAGCGGAGTTAGAAGAAGTGATACACAACATCAGAGAGATAAGAAAGGAACACTCAGATTTGTAATACAAAAGCACGATGCATCAAGACTCCATTATGACTTTCGCCTTGAAACAACAGATGGAGTACTTTTGTCGTGGGCAGTGCCAAAGGGACCTTCCCTTGATCCAAGGCAAAAGAGGCTTGCAGTTGAGACAGAAGATCATCCACTTGACTATATAGACTTCGAGGGAGTTATTCCAGAAGGTAACTATGGAGCCGGGACAGTTATCGTATGGGACACAGGTACATATGCAACTGAACGAGATATTCGACAGCAATTCCGTGAGGGCAAGATATCCTTTGCATTAAATGGTACAAAGATAAAAGGTTCGTTTACACTGATCAGAATCAGGCAGCGGCAAAAGCAATGGCTCTTGATTAAATCAAATGAAGATGATGATGATGATCATTATCATTCATCTGCAACATCTAAGCCAGATTTGACGGTAACTTCCCCTGAATCTGTGCTTACAGGAAGAACAAATGATGAGCTGGCTAAAAAAGACCGCCCGACTCAAAAAGGAATGGAAATAAAAGAGGGACAGCGACTACGACGGCTGCTGCTTGTTGATAACAATTTTAATGTAAAGGAAGAGAAGACCTCTCAATTTCCCCAGTCAGTCAAACCGATGCTAGCGGGACACACTGACAGGCCATTTGATAATAAGGACTGGGTCTTTGAGGTGAAATGGGATGGCGTCAGAGCTATTCTCTTGCATGATAAAGCTAAAGCAATAACTGAATTACAGTCAAGAAATGGCAAATACATTACTCATCGATACCCGGAGATTACAAATGCAATAAGTACTGCTATAAAAAATGATGACTCAATTGTCCTAGATGGAGAAATCGTGGTTCTTAACAAAGAAGGCATCCCGGACTTTCAAATGCATCAAAAACGAATGAATGTAGATGCACAAAGAGATATACAGTTTTTATCCAATGAGATACCTGCCACTTACTTTGTATTTGACATACTTTATGTTGATGGCAGAAACGTTGAAGACTTGCAATTTTTAGACAGGCGCAAAATATTAAATTCAATAACTGCAGAGGGCTCAAAGAGAATACGCATTTCTGAATATATTGAAGAAAAAGGCAAAGCACTATTCAAAAGTGTTGTTGAAAGGCGCCTTGAGGGAATAGTTGCTAAAAATAAGCACAGCAAGTATCATCAAGGCATGCGATCTTCTTCCTGGTTGAAAATCAAAGGGATTCTAACTCAGGATTGTATTGTAATAGGATATACTAAGGGTGAAGGCAACAGACAAGATTACTTTGGTTCTCTGATCTTGGCGGCATATGATAACAGACGTAAACTACGTTTTATTGGTCATTCAGGCAGCGGGTTTGGATTTGACCAGCTAAAAGAAATTCTAACTGTTATGCAAAGGCTCAAAACACACAATAATTTTTGTCCTGTAGACTCTGTTCCATATACAAATAGCACGCCTACCTGGCTTAGACCTGAGCTTGTGGCAGAAGTAAAATTTAGTGGTTGGACGCAGGACTTGATAATGCGAGCGCCTATATTTCTAAGGTTCAGATATGACAAGCAGCCAACTGAATGTCTTATAGAAGAAGAAGTACAACAACAACAACAACGATTCCAACAAGAAATAAATCATGAGGATATTATTATTGGGAATAGAGGAAGCAAAAAGCAGGAGGAAACAGAAGAAAAAGGATACACCATATCTTCTTCTTCTTCTTTATCATCATCACGTAAGCTAAAATTTTCAAATCTTGACAAAGTCTATTGGCCTAGTACAGGAAGGCTAAAAAAGGAACTCACTAAGGGAGACCTAATTGAGTATTACGATAAGGTTAGTAAATACATTCTTCCACATTTGCAAAATAGACCTCTTTCGCTTAAACGATATCCAGATGGAATCACAGGCAAGTCTTTTTATCACAAGAACTGGATACAAGAAAAGCCGGATTTCGCAAAAACTATTCAGGTATTTTCAGAGTCAAAAAATGGTATTGTCAACTATTTGATATGTAACAACAAAGAGACACTGCTTTGGCTCGCTAACCTTGGCTGCATTGAAATGCATTCATGGTATAGCAGAGTATATGACTTTGATGCATGCAACGGCACAGCTAATAATTCTTCTAATCCTGCTCCGTTAGATGAACAAAATTGCGGCCTTGAAACTCCTGATTTTGTAGTCTTTGACCTTGATCCATACATATACTCTGGAAAAGAAAAGCAAGGAGAGGAGCCAGAATATAACGTAAAAGGCTTCAAGGCCACAGTGGATGTTGCGCTTGACTTAAAAGACCTACTCGGTGAACTGCACATTGACTCATATGTCAAGACATCAGGGAAAACAGGATTGCATGTATTTATCCCAGTTGCCCCCATCTATAGTTACAACCAGACAAGAACCTTCGCAGAGATAATTGGTAAGATGCTTAGCCGGAGAAATCAAGGCAAGATTACGCTGGAGTGGAATAGCTCAAATAGAAGGGACAAGGTGTTCTTTGACTATAATCAAAATGCAAAAGGTAAAACTCTTGCTTCGATTTTTTCTGTAAGGCCGACGGTATCAGCTAGCGTGTCAATGCCTGTAGAGTGGAGAAAATTATCAGACATCCAACCAGCTGATTTCACTCTAGTTGATGTGCCAGGGATTTTATCAACAAAGGGCGGCACTGCATGGAATACTATCTACCAAAAGAAACAGGATTTGCTTAAAATGATACAGCAGACATCCTAAATTACTGTATTATATATATAGGATATATGGCATTTGGTATATGCTACAAGATACGTTTTGATCACTTGCAACCAACAGGCTTTTGCAAGCGTTGGTATTATATATGTCTCTCTCACTCACTCACTCTCGCTCCGTCTGTTGCGTAGCTCAGAGAGCAGCAGGATTTTCTGAGCTTAGTCCAGGTCTGATGTAAGGAAATTAAAGACAATTACTAAAACAACCGTGAGCCGTAATCCGTTTGTAGGAATTTTTTTGCTTTGTCATCTGAATTGAACTAATAACAATCAACAAAAAATTAGGAAAAATAGCAGAGTAATTGATAATGGTGCTATTATCAATCAGGATGAAGGAGGTATATACACACACACACACTTCATGAATCTTATGAAGCATCCCACGCTTTCAATTGTTCCCAACAAGCAGGACAAAAGTTCTTGTCCTGTACATCTTGTTGTTCGACTGTGACATTATCAGTGTTATATACATCCTTGCATGAAAGACATAGATTCTTGACCAACTCTACTGTGCATCTCCCATGACTCTCGAACTAAGTAAATTGTGTATAATGGCCTGTTTGTCAAAATACTTCTATTCAGTTGACAACTTGTAATATGTATTGTAGCAGGAGCTGATGTCAAATTTAACCATTCTCTGATTTGCTTCTGTAATATATTATAGTGTATAAAATCACCACACTACATTTGTACTATAGGTGAATGTTTAGCTTATCTAAATGAAAAGACCATTTTCTGTGCCACAAGACAAGAAGAAATGGAAGTATGTAAGCGTGACACTGATAGCAGCAGTACTTGCGGCAGGATTCACACTGCCATATGCCTTTGGACAAACTACTATTCCGGACGTGCCGCAAATGTTTCAGCAGCTTCTCGAGCTAGCAGGTAGCATAAAGGCAGATACGGGGAGTATCAAGGCAAGGACAGATAGCCTTCCAGATGATCCCGCCAGCACCACGGACATAACAGAAGCGCAAAATGCAATAGAAGCTGCAATTACTGGAAGAACTGAGACTACGTCTACTCACTTGGTAGTGGCGGGACAGGATATACCTGTTGGAACACCTCACATTGTAGTGCTTAGAAATACAGCAACTAATGTATTTTACAATGCTGCCGTAGGACAAGAGGCAGATTTAGACGGTGATGGCATGTTGGATAATTGCGAAGGCAGAATGATAATCACCCTGGAAAGAGATGGGGATTTTGACTTCAATGACAATGTAGAACAATTCCTAGAGGTAACCGATGGTTCATTGAGAACCTTGTCGGGTTTTAGCAATTCCACATATGGATTGGCAGCATATACTCAAGACATTGGAGCTAGTGATTCTTGTGCAATAACGATAACTGCAACTGCTGGAGACAATGTGAGGCCACTGCCGCAATAATAATAATAATAAACAAATTGTAAATGACAGAGGATTAGCGACGACATTATAATATTGTGTTTTAGGATGAAGTACACACTGAGTTTGAGTTTAACTCAGATTCAGAGAGCGAGAGAGCAACCTAGTCTGATAGGGCGTGGGATTGCTAA
>JBKPEN010000219.1:0-1897 GCA_046728425.1 Thermoproteota archaeon | reverse complement strand
AGCATTCATTCGTTGTGCGAACATACGTTCTGCATCAGGAGGGATAATGCGGTCGTTCTCAGACACCACAAACCATGTCGGAAGCTGCTTCCAAGCTGGAGGTCCGGATTTTTCAGTAAAAAGTGATTGATGAGCTGGCTTCTGCACAGCGGCCAAGATTTCAGCTTCAGTTCTATTTACATCTTGAGCAAATGCTTGAGGGAACATCTCTGGGTTAAGATACGCAAATCCTCCGCTATCGACAACCAATAATCCTGGAGGTAGTGATTCAACAGGGACGAAGTTCACGGCAGATTCACCCTCATCAGGAGCAAAAGCTGAAACGTAGACAAGCCCTGTAACATTTGGATTATTATAAGAGGCTTGGGTGATCACAAATCCACCAAATGAGTGTGCTACAAGTATTGTCGGTCCGCCTACTAGGTCAATTGCGCGCTTGACAGTAGCTACATCGTCTGCAAGAGAGTGCGCAGCAAGTTGCACTGAAATAACTCTATGTCCTGCCTTCTCTAGAATAGGAATTACTTTGCTCCATGAAGATCCATCGGCCCATAAACCATGGACTAACACGATATTCGGGGGAGTGGTAGTAGCAGTAGCATTTGCGCTGCTAGTAGTGGTGTTGGTGGTAGTGGTGGCATTTGTTGCTGTTGCCATGCCCTCTGAAGCCTCGGGTTCCATTAAAGTATTGTTGTTGTTCTCTGTGCTAGCGAAGCCAGAACGTGGAGTTAAAGTAAAGCTCGCAATAAGCGTTGCGGCCAAGAACAACAAGAGTACAAAACTTATCCTTTCATCATGTCTTCTTGTCATGTATCCAAGGAAAAGGATTACAATATTTATTTAAAGGTGCTGCTAAAATTATATGGATTAAGCCCCCGGCAAGATGATATTCACAAAAATTTTTCGCGATAACAAGAGAATTGGGGAGAAGCATGCCCACTCTTAGAGACATCTCCATTCTCTATTTGTCATTTATCTAAATACTATGTTGGAGAGGATGCACTTATTGATGAGTAATGAGAAGAGTTTCCTTTTCCATAATACTGTCTATTATGTTGCCGTTTTTTGATAGTTGTTACTGCATCAGGCATTTTTCTCTCCCTTATTGGAATTGGTTCAAATCAACCTCTGATTACAATGGCACAGCAACAGCAACATCAGCTTTTGGGAGACATATCTTTTCAAATTGACAATATGACCTTTTCACATCATTTGGCATCATTCAATGGAATTCAGATGCAGAACGCAGAGTCATTACCTCACCTGAAGATGATGCAAGCTATCGAATTGTTGGGCACGCGAGTCGCGCCTGCACTTCGCAAAGAACTTGGTGGGGACAAGTAATAAAAAAAGAATTCAATAAAATATCTAAACTGGGATATATTGAACACATAGTTGAGTTTGTATATACTGAAGATGGAATTGTCTGATATATTCCTACTAGATTCTCTTTGTCAATTAGATCCTAAGTAAACTATCTGCAAAACGGATATCCTAGGATAGCTGTATCCGAAGTAAGATGCTTTTGTTCTTATAACACTACCAGCTCTAGCCTCGTTATTCAGCGGCATTTCCAATGTTCTAACCAGAATAGTAAAAAACATGAGGAACCCTAGCTTGGCAAAGGCAGTAATTTAAACAAGTCCAGTGACGCTGGGATTAGCATAACCAGGATTTCTGAGCACAAATCCACCGTATGAATGTGTCCTACGAGAGTCACTGGTCCGCCAGTATGATGATCGATTGCTCGCTTAACAGGGGATGCAACAAGCATGGATTCATAGCCAACCCTTCGCCAATGAGCCCAGATAAGATCCTATTGCTTGGTTTAGGACCTAAGGAAGGCCAGCAGGTCAGCGTTGACCTGATCCTGATGCGTAGCCGTGAGGCCGTGCGG
>JBKPEN010000078.1:0-5272 GCA_046728425.1 Thermoproteota archaeon | reverse complement strand
ATGTATTTTGTCAAGAAGTTAAATGTGCGTACTGCTGGCTTGTATCTGGCTGGCGCATTACCTGTGCATCTTGCAATACATTTTACAATAATAGGCGACTTGGCTCAGTTGATTGGCGTGAGCCACATCTTGCTGAATTTTTTGTCCCTGCCGTGAACCGCTGCATCGAACAGTAACCTTAGTTGCTTTGTCCTCTTGCCCATCTGGCCGTCACCTATTGTTCGATTATCAATCTCAGCTACGGGTTTGATCTCTGCTGCTGTGCCTGTTAGGAACACCTCAGTAGCAGTGTAGAGTTCATCTCGTGAAATGTTGCGTACTTCATATTCGATGCCATTTTCTTTGGCAATTGTCAATATGCTGCTTCTTGTGACACCCTCGAGCGCACCACAGGTAGTAGGAGGAGTTGCAAGAATGTTGTCTTTTACTACAAATATATTCTCGGCGCTTGCTTCAACTACTGACCCGACTGAATTTAGCATTATCGCCTCGTCAAAGCCGGCCTTGATAGCTTCTACCCTTGCAAGCACAGAATTAGCATAGTTGGCAGTTGCCTTAGCGCGCATAGGCATTGCCCTGTTGTCGATTCTTATCCACGATGACACCATCATACGCACACCCTTGTCTGCTCCATCACTCGCTTTTAGGTACTCGTCCCATTTCCAGACCGCTATCGCAACAGACACTTTGTTTGGCAGGGGATTTACTCCCATCTTGCCGTAGCCATAGTAAGCAATTGGCCGGATGTAACAGTCTTCCATACCATTTGCCTTGACAGTTTCGATCACTGCTCTTTCTAGTTGCTGCTTGGTGTATCCAAGATCCATAAAGTAAATCCTTGCGCTGTCCATAAGTCGATGTATGTGATCGCTTAGTCGGAATATTGCGCTGCCGTTGACTGTCTTGTAGCAGCGGAGGCCTTCAAAGACACCTGTTGCATAGTGAAGCCCGTGCGTTAATACATGAATCTTAGCATTATCCCAATCTACAAGCGATCCATTGAGCCATATTTTCCCCTGTGTCATTTCAAGCCATGGATCTTCGTCCTTGTAGAATGTATCGCTCTGACTGCATCTGCAACGTTGGTCCCCTTGTCCTCGACTACTATTAAGATCCTTGAAGTTTCCTCCTGTGCGTCAAGATTGAGAATATTGAGGTCATGCTCACTTATCGTGCTGCTGGCAGTCGACGCGACCTTAGGTACACGCCACATCTCATCACCAATGAGCGTAACTACTCCTCTACCATAGACTATCTCTGTCTGAGGACAGTAGGCCCGAATATACCGCTCATGCCTTCTGACATAGTCTGCGTCAAGGAACAGCAGACGAGTAATCTCAGTATCATCGATCACATAGGGCGACAATTTCACAAAATCGTGGTACTGTCTGTCAAGTCGGAGAGATGCCACAAGATGCAGAGACGCCGTGCTTTCCATCCTTACTATCGCACAGTTTCTCTTACCTGTGACCATTTTTATTGGGTTAGCATGCTCTAAAACTGGCGGCTTCTTCTTGATCATGGTAATATTGCCGTTTGGATTGACCATCTCTGTAATAACAATAGGAATATCAAGGTTGTTGTCGTCTATCTCTTTTATCGCAATGGGGTCGAGGATTTTCATACCAAACATTCCTGCAAGCTTAGCTTCATTGTATGATAGATATTGTATGTATTCTAACTCTTCCTTCACGATCCTCGGATCTGCGCTTAAGACTGCGCTATCCTTTTCGAAGTCGATCTTGACGTCATAATGGTCATGGAGTAGAATTGCGATATCAACTGCAGTCCTATCTGAGCCTCCTCGCTCATATGTAGTTTCGAGTCCATCCACAGTCTTGCCGATAAAGCCGCCCATGGATACGACATCGCTGTGATCTATAAGATCGATAAGATGGTCGGTATGGTGTTTTGACTCTTGTATCATAAAGTTGGCTGCTTCAAAGTTATCATCAGTGATTATAGGCCACTTTTCGATTAACACATGTGATGATTTAATGCCTACACTCTGCATAACATAGTCCATCAAATATGACATTGTTACTTCGCCACTGTATGCAAGAGTTCTTGATCTTATTACATCAACAAAGCGCCTATTCTCCGCCGCCTGCTTGAGCGATATTATCACCTGCCTATAGAAGTTATCAAGAGTACCAAGAAATTCATGGCGGCGATGGCTGTCCAGGTACTTGGAGGATATTCTCTCGTAGATCTCTCTTAGCACTTCAATCTCTACGGGTGTGGAAGAGGCATAGCTTCTACCCACATAAATCGCCATATCAGTCATGGAAATGATTTTGCCATTATATTCAATTAGAGGTGCCGAGAAAACAGTGACTACCTTAGATTCTTGCTGCAGCTGTTTTATCCTATCTACGATTTGGGGGATCATGGCTCCATCTAGCCCAAGTGCGCTACCGCCAAACTTTGCAACTATTATATGAGTCATTTGATCAGAGATCTTGGACTAACTGCGAGTAATTCCCTATATTAAAGATAGGAAATAGCGGAGAATGCCTCTTATGTTATTAATGGAGGAGATCAAAGAAGATGTTTCAATTTTTTCATATAACTATGACCTTAGAAAAAATTGGGAAAAAAAGTTAAAAGATCTCTTCGTCTTTTCTGACGCCGCCCAAACCCGTCTTTATGCTTTCCGCGCATTCAAGACAGGCGCTGCTCGAGAACGGGAAATCCTTTGTGCACTTTTTGCACACAGGTCTCTTGCATTCAGAGCATTCCATGGAGGCTGTTCTTGTGCTACAAAGATAACAGAGTGTCATGATACAATAAAATAATACCAGTGGTGCCGTAAAAGGTTTCTTAACAGGATCTGCACGATAGGCAATTGGCGATTTTTTGGACAGCTTTATCGTTGTAAAATTTATTGCGTAGAAGAGCAAGCATGGGGCAAAAAGAAGAAGAAGTAATTGCTAAGGCAGAGTGTGATTCTCTTTCATACCTTTCCTATAACAATTATCGCTTCCGATATGGTTAAATCTGCTTGCCCAGGTATCTCCCTCGCTAAAATGAATAATGGAGGACAGGAACCAAAGGGGTATATATTCGCCTGCACCAGCAAAAGTGAGCGAGAATGCTTTGACCGGATGCTCTTTGCAACAAGCCATGTCTATGGCGAAAATGTTTTGAAAATAAAAAAAGGTGACATTCTTTTTCTGCTCAACATTGATACAGATATGCTCTATGGCACTTTCCTAGCAAGGTCGGATGGGGCAAAGGACATCGCGCCTGAAGCTTGGAAAGGCAGATACCCGTATCAAGTGCAGATATCTTATAACGGCAAAATACACTCAGTTGTAGGTGCAAGAAAAGTTCTCTCTACCATGAGGATCAGCTGGCACGACATGCTTAATGGAGAGCTGACGCAGCTACTTTCTAGATACATCGAAAACCCCAATGGCAGCTTGAAGATCGACAAGAAGAATGTAGATGACGACAACAACAATCCACGGCTGGAAACGACTACACTATGGGACTATCCTAGGCAGAATTATGGCAAGACTCAAAAGGGAAGTAACAAATACGCCGGTGTGACGCCAGCATTTGTAATATACAACATGATCAAGCGGTACACGGAACAGGGCGACCTTGTGCTTGACCCGATGGCAGGAAGCGGCACTACTATCGATGTATGCAAGGAGGAGGGGCGCAGATGTATAGCATATGACATTTCGCCTACTAGGCCAGATATAATTCAGAATGATGCTCGCAAGATACCACTTGCATCTGCAAGTGCCGAGATGATATTCATTGATTCACCGTATGGCGACAACATTAACTACAATGACCATCCTGACAACATCGGTCACATTTCTGCAGAAACTGACCAGTTCTATAAAGAGCTTGAGAAGGTTATGATCGAGTGCTATCGTGTGCTCAAACCCGGTAAGGTAGTGGGCTGGCTAATAGGCGATCAGTGGGTAAAGAAAACTTTCACACCTGTTGGCTTTCGCGTCTACGAGTGTCTTTGCAAATATTTTGACACAGTGGATATTGTATGTGTAGCAAGGAGGAGCCAAACATCTAACACAGCAATATGGCATAGCCGCGCGCTACGCTTCAACTTTTATCTTCGCGGGTTTAAGTATCTTTTTATAATGAGGAAGTCATTGGCTGATGAGTTGCCTGCAAAAAGAAAAGTCAGATGGATGCATTACTCAAGAATCTAGAATTTTTCTGCCAGTATGCATCAGCATAATTTGTGCATCTCCTTCTGTTAAACCAGAATTGAATTGCAGGTTAGATAATCTGTTCGCAGCTCATGGGAGTAGTAGGTGTAAATACACGTGATCGTTTTGGGGGATGCAATGCAAGACCATAGCATGCTTACTCAAATCCCAATTCTAGCTATTACAGTTGCTCAGACTTAACACTTAGAATTAGTAGAAGAAATTTGCATGCAGGACCTAGAACCATGCTTGCTAGGCCGCCTACAAAGCGCATCGCAAACAAGTATATTTTTTGGAACAAACGGTTGATAGCATCAAGCATATCATCTCATCAATCTAAAATTATTGGCCTGCTATTATTGTAAGAATAGTGGCGATTACAGCTACTGCTCCGAGGCTGACGCCTACTATAACCCACCGCATCCAGCTAGGCACACATGGATCTTTTAAGCCGTGTCAGATATTGTTTATTGTCTCTTGGGCTGGCGCTGTGCTTTTCTGTCACTTCATCTGGCGCCTCGGTCATTGCAATATCTGCAATGTCGCTTACATACTCTCGACGGTCATTCTAATCTATTCTACAGCTAGATTGGAGTATGTAGGTTAGGCACCTGTCATCATTTTTTAGGGTAATCATGATGTCGTCTCCGAGTGTCCAATATTTTTTGCAGGGTAAAGGATCTTGTCTGCAAGTTCAAAGTTGCGCCCCGGTAGGACTATGTCGACTTGTCTGTAAATTGCACCTTGCGAACTTTTCTATGATCTGATCCTGTTCTCACTGTTGCGGACTAATACGAAGCTGTAAATAAGCGCTTGGGAGATGGACGATATATTATTACTATCATACTACCCGGTATTCTCTAATGTAGATACATGTTTAGCGCCTTGGACTCGACGTACCTGTAACAATATAATGCACAGAATCACCTATATAACAGGAGTGATCTGAAATGCGCTCAAGGTACCGAAGTATCAGCAGAGCAGAGATGTAGCAGCGAGGGTCAAAAGATCTTTTATCAGTTGTTTCATATGGGGTTATGGCTTCTCTCAAATACTTCCTGTAAAGCGCGTCAACTGTATCG
>JBKPEN010000309.1:0-8293 GCA_046728425.1 Thermoproteota archaeon | reverse complement strand
AAGAAATGACATAGGAAGGGTCTGTCAATTTGGCACAGTTAAAGTTGAGGAATTCATGACCGTTAAGCGGTTCAGTCATGTTCAACATATAGTCTCTCACGTTGTAGGTAGATTGCATAAAGATTTTGACTCATACAATTCTGTCAAAGCCGTCTTTCCAGCTGGCACTGTATCTGGCGCTCCTAAAGTTCGCGCAATGCAAATAATAGATGAGCTCGAGCCTTCACTCAGAGGACCTTATGCGGGAGCCGTGGGCTACTTTTCATTTAATGGCTCATGCGATTTTGCAATAACTATCAGATCTCTGTTTGTTAACGGCAGCAAGGCATATGTTCAATCAGGAGCAGGCATTGTTATTGATTCTGATCCAGAACTTGAATGGGCGGAAACGGAGCATAAGGCAAATGCTATACTTTCTGCACTAAATGCTGCAGCGTCGGACTAATTATAGATATTTTTGCTCAATTAGCCAAACGTTGTCTTTTGTACTCTCTGTTGGTTTTGTGCATACTGAATGGAAAAAAAGCAGTACAAAAGATAATTGTCATAAATCTAAGTGGAAATTATATGTGTAGTATTATTTTGTATATGTTAATAATATAGTTCCACGAATGCCATTAATAGAAAATAAAAGTTTTAATACTAATTTCTATAATAATAAAGTTATCAACGTAATAATAAAGTCATTGACGTCGCTTTTAATACAAATAGAAAAAAAGTTTTAGTGGCTTGTTGGTGGCCTTGCAAACATATTGTCTATGTTTACATGATATTCTACTGCAAGCCCTGGATCTTTCTGCCTACCGGTAAGAATACCAACCACTACATCATCCTTCTTGATTAGCCCATCCCTACGGAGCTTTTTAACACCCGCAGGAACCGCCCCTGAAGCCATTTCGCAGTCAAAGCCATTTAGACCAACGATTGACATACCATCACTCATTTCTTTGTCGGTCACTTGTACCACAACACCATCGGTGAAGTCTAAGGCACGCAATGCTTTGACAATATTAGCGGGTCTGCCTATCTGAATTGCAGTTGCGTGTGTCTTTGGTCTGAATCCTTTGTTGTCCATATCAGCATAATAGCGATCGATCATTGTAAGATCTGGCCTGCCATCATTCCATCTCAGAGGCTTGTCTTCAAACTGCGCATTGTACAGCCTGTATAATGTATTTGCTCCTTCTGCATTCACTACTACAAGCCGTGGGATTTTTTTGATCCATCCCCATTCATGAAGCTCAATCAAGCATTTTCCGCAGCTCGATGTATTACCCAGAGCTCCACCCGGATACACAATCCAATCCGGAGGATTCCAGTCCAAGTATTCAAGGACACGGTAAACCATAGTCTTTTGACCTTCCAAGCGGAAGGGATTGATCGAATTGACTGTGTATCCGCCGGTTTCTTTCGCGTTTCTAAGCGAAGCAGTTAGAGCGTCATCAAAATTTCCTTGGACTTGTATTACCTGAGCTCCAAACTGAAAGGCTTGGCCAAGCTTTCCAGGGGCGATTTCGCCCCTTGGAATGTAAACGTCACATTCCATATTTTCGTTTGCAGCATACATTGCCGCAGAAGCCGAAGTGTTGCCGGTAGAGGCACAAACTATTCTCTTCACTCCAAGCATTTTTGCATGTGTTATTGCAGTTGACATGCCATTGTCCTTAAAAGAGCCTGATGGATTGTATCCTTCTGGCTGAAGAAAGAAAGAATCGTGGTCCATGCTCGCATATTCAGCTACTTTGCTCATCATGTAAGGTTTGGAAAGTCGGCCTTCAGAGCCGTCAAGCGACACGAGCAAGCGCGCGCATTCATTAAAGTCTTCAGTGTTTACACCTGCAAAATTGATTAGTTCGCGAAAGCGCCATACTCCGCTTTCGTTGTAAATGTTGCCACCATGATCCCGACGGTGGTAGAACTTTTCTATTAAGTCCCGGCTTTGCTTCTCATTATACTTTATGTCGAGAAGCGAGCCACAGGAGCATTTGTAAATATCATTGTTAATCTCAAAAGTTAAACCGCATGAGGGATTGATGCATTTTTTGACAGTAAGTGCATCCATATTATTTGAGCCCTCTGATTGTTATTTAGACGTTGTTCTATATAGCGCTACTTTTTGGTCGTTTTTTCATACATCTTGAGTAGCTGCTGGATGACACCATCCATGTCGTCCTCCCTGACTTCCGGCGAAACCGCGTGTTTAAGTAAATTGCTTACCGTGTTGGAGATCTCGGAACTGACTTCGTCAAAGCTATCCATGTCGCTATAGCTCTGTTGATAAAGCCTCCTCAATCGCATTGCATACATATGCGTCTGTTCATTCATTGTGACGTCGTAGATGCGATTGTTGACCTTTATCTTCTCCTTTATCATGTTCTACACGTAACCAGGCTATAGCCTTTAAAAACCTGTCTACTTGTAAGTCACGGCGTCGAGAATATTTTTTATATTTTGTAACCAGCGACCTCTGTTACCGCGGTCACAGGTATATCGTATACAATGATACTTTTATGGTCTTAATATCATGATGGGCTGGGTGTTATAGTAATAAGAATGCCATTTGATAACAGGTGGATAAAGCCACAAGGAGAAAGCGTTGGTCACAAATTGCTTGAGGGCATCAAGCCGCAAGCACCATTGAAACCAAGGATAGAGGAAGCACAGAAAAAGTTGCATATGCAAATCTCAAGGCTAGATGCAATAGCCTCGAGAATGCAAGAAAAAGATAAACTGATTTTCAAGCGCGTAGTGCTTGCCATGCAAAGTCATGATTCTTCACACGCAAAGGTCTTGTCAGGCGAACTGTCACAGATCCGAAAGATGAACAAGATGGTCACATCAGCGAAGCTGGCTTTAGAACAGATACAGCTTAGGCTTAACACAATGACGGAGCTCGGAGATGTAGTGGTAACATTGAGCCCTGCAATGTCTGTTATAAAGGGATTGCAGAGCGGATTGTCAGGAATGATGCCAGAAGCAGATCAGTCATTTGGACAAATATCCGAGTTGCTAGGAAACATCATGACAGACTCAGGACAGATACCAAATAGTGAAATTGCAAACTACAACACAATAAACGAAGATACAGCACAGATAATGGAAGAAGCCAGTGCAGTGGTGGAAATGAACATGAAGAGCAAATTCCCAGATTTGCCTTCTCCAAACCTGGCAGCTGCAAAGAACATAGAGGCAACAAGTTACTAGCTCTTGCCTATTACTATCTCTCTATTTTTTGCTCGCTATTTTTCTAACTTGTTTTTTTATCCTCGATATCGTAGGGTAGCTATATCCTTTTTCCCTATAAGCCTTGATCATGGCCTTCCAATTCTTGAGCCGCCAATTTGCTTGATCCTCTGTGAGTAAGAGCGTCTCTCTTTTCACTAAACTCTTTCGCCCAGGCAACAAATACCCGCCACTCTCAGCCGTATAGCGGCTATACGCAAAGCGCAATCCAAAGAGCAACTCATGAGGTGGAAGCGCTCTAATATACACTGCAAATTCTCTACTCTGCTCCTCTGACAGGCTTACTTTGAAGACAAATTCCCTACCGTGCATATTAGTAGCAGAACCTAAACTTTATTAAAACTTTATTTCTAAACTCGAGTTTAGAAATTTTCCTATAGTACGCCTGTCTTTTTACCGGCTCTTTGAAGTGCCGAGAGCGCAAAATCCAAATGTCTTTTGCGATGCATCGCATTCAGCGAAATTCTGAGTCGAGCATGACCCTTTTTGACCGTGGGATACCGAATTGCTTGAGCAAAAACGCCCCTCTCTAGCAACTCTTTAGAAAGCTCCAAGGCCACAGCTTCTTTACCCACTATGATCGGAACTATCTGACTTGAAGAGTTTGCAACTTCAAATCCTAGCCTTTTGATTTCCTCGAAAAAGTAGAGGAGGTTCAATTGAAGCCTCTTTTGCAAATATCCACTCTTTGCTATTGGAAGAGCTGTAATTGCGGCAGAGCACAAGTGGTCAGGCAGGGCTGAAGTGTAGATAAATTGTCTTGATGTATTAATTAACAGCTCCCTAATAGGGGATGTGGTTGCTACATATCCTCCAAAGCAACCCAACGCCTTACTCATACTGCTGACATGGATGTCAAAGTTTACTCTCATTTTAGCTGGCATTCCTGAAAACCCAGGCCCAAAGATAAAGTCACCATGTGCATCGTCAATGATGGTTATTGCATCGTGGTCATCAGCTATGCTCTTTATTTCCGATAGTTTTCCCATGTCCCCATCCATGCTAAAGATACCTTCAGTTATCACGATTTTTCTGCCTCTTCCGCGCTCCATTTGCTCTTGTAAATGATGGGTGTCATTGTGCCGGAAGACAACAATCATCGCCCCGCTCAACCGGCATGCATCCACTATGCTGGCATGGTTCAGCTCATCACTAAATATCGTTGAATTCTTGTCTGCAACTGTCGTAACCACACCCAAGTTAGCGATGTAACCTGTAGGATATAGAAGTGCTGATTCTGTTTTACGGTGGCATGCAAGCAAACCTTCAAGTTCGGTAAGTTTTGGATGGTTGCCTGCGATTAACCTTGAACCACATTGTGATACTTCTTTGTTCAGTGCGGTAATAGTTTTCTCGATTACTTGCTTGTTTTGAGAGAGCCCCAGATAGTCGTTGGAGCAAAGATTAATAACTTCCTTGCCGTCGACATTGGCCATTGGACCTTTAGGAACGACCGTCCTAAGATGACGATATAACCCACTGTTTTCAAGAAAATGAAGTTGATCCTTGACAAAAGCTGTCCTATGGCTTGAGCCCAATTTCTTTTATCATCGCAATGTCCTTTTGGGCCGTATTTCCCCCAGTGGTCAGGTATCCGCCTGTGATGATACCATTTGCTCCTGCCTTGAGAGCTAGTTTCTCATTCTGCTTGAGATGCACCTCCCGTCCACCTGCTATTTTAAGAATAGTTTTTGGCAATATGAAACGCCACACTGCAATTGTTTTGACTGCCTCTAGAGGATCCATTGGCTCAATACTCACAAAAGGAGTCCCTTCTCTAGCGACCAGAATATTGATAGGTACCTCTTCAGGGTGAAGGGATGCAAGGGAGAAGGCTAGCTCTAGCCTCTGTCTGGGGGTTTCACCCATACCTATTATACCCCCGCAGCACAGCTCTAAACCCGCCTCCTTGACAATTCTTGCAGTATTTACTCTGTCTAAGAAGCGATGTGTGTTGCAGATATTGGGAAAAAAACTCTCAGCACTTTCTAGGTTATGGTTATAACGTTTGACTCTCAGAGACTTTAGCTTCTTCGCTCTATCTAATGTCATAAACCCAAGAGAGACATTGACTTCAATATCTACTTTGGATCTAATCTCTTCTATTGCTTCACAGATCTGTTGAAAGTCCTTCTCGGGAGGCTCTTTGTAAGCGCATACCAAACAAAAACTTGTAGCTCCATCTTCCTTGGCCTTTGCTGCCTTCTCGACCAACTCTTCTTTCGGCAATAAACGATATTTCTCAATACCAGTATTGTAAAATGACGATTGTGCACAAAATGAGCAATCCTCAGGACACCTCCCTGACTTTGCATTCACCAGAGCTTCAACATCTACCGTGTCACCGTTAAAGGTCCGGGTGATAGTATTAGCGCAAGCCGCAAGAAGAATGATGTCATTGGTGCCAAGCAATGCTTCTGCTTCTTCAAAGCTTATCGAGCCACCGTCAAGTACTTTTGCCGTATAACCTTGTATCAAGGCAGGGTCCATTATAATGTCAGGCAACCTGGAGCCGGTAATTAAAATTTCTGTTCAAAAGCTGGGTTTCAGACGATATCTCTAAATTCTCTAAATTCGAATTTAGAAATATGTGCTAATCTTTTTACTGCGTATTTGGGCGGTTAAAGATATGGCAAATAACGAATCCCTTTTGGGGTATGCTCCTCGTTTATAAATATGACTGACACATCAGAGATTGGTTCAAAGTGGAGGTTAAGGGGGCCCCGGCGAGCCAAAATGACCCAACGGTTCGTAGATCATTTCTTCTTTGTAGGCAGGTAAGGAGAGGTAGCGGTTTTCGTTACATAACGCGGCAATGCAAAACAATTCAATAATGGAACGCTTTTTATACGGCATAAAAAGGAGTACCTTTTTTTTACTCTTGGTTTCTAATAGCTTACGATCAAGGCGTCTATTTACTGACGCTACCCTTTTTGAACACTTTTCTTCACAATGAGCTAATTATATCAGAGCCCCTTATAAGGGACATGAAATATGCCTTTGCATACCTGCGCGTAAGCACGGAAGAGCAGACTGTCCAGAATCAGAAGATTGCTCTTGAAAAATGGGCGTCAGCAAACAATTACTTAATTCTGGACTCTTTTGAAGATCCTGCTATAAGCGGCAAAGTTCCTGCCACCCAGAGGCGCGGATTTAGAGAGATGCTTGAGCTCGTAAAAATGGCTGGAGTAGATGCTGTTTTAGTCTATGAGTTGTCACGCGTTGGAAGAACTTTCTGGGATACACTAGATGCGATAAAGGCAGTAGAGCGCTATGCATCTTTGATTTCATGCTCGCCCCGGGAATCATTTCTCCAAACCACAGAGTCCAGTATTAGAAAACTCATGATCGGGATCCTGACATGGGCTGCCGAGAGAGAACGTGAGCTTCTAGTCCAGAGGACAAAGGATGGCATGGACCGGGCCAAGGCGGCAGGGAAAGGCATCGGTCGGCCCCAAAAGATAATTGATAAAAATAGGCTCATAACCCTACTTGCAGAAAATCACTCAAAAGCAAAAATAGCAAAGACTCTTGGGATCTCAAAAGGTACCCTGTACAAGAAATTGAACGATCTAAGATAGTTTCAAATTGAACGATCTAAGATAGTTTCTCTATCTTTCTCACCAACATAAGATGTACGTTGACGAGCCTCTCTAGGTCTCGCCTTCCAATACCGAGAGGTGGAATTAAGAGCATAATGTTGCGGAGCGGCCTAAGATACACTCTCATCTTTAGCGCTTGTTGTACTATAAAGTAGTTTATGATTTCTTTATTTTTCAAGACGATAATGGGTTTATTGTTTTTTGCAAGCTCAATTCCAACAAGTAGCCCCTTATGTCGGATATCAGCTACTATAGGAGATTTGTAAAATTCAGGCAGTCTTGATGCTATATATTTTGTGCTCACTTTGATTTGCTGGATAAGATTATGGTTCTGATAATTCTCAATATTTGCTAAGGCTGCGGCGCATCCCACAGGATGGCCTGTAAAAGTGTGACCATGATATAAGACCTTATTTCTACAGTAACTCCCCCCGAAGGCATCAAAGATGCGACGAGTAACAAGAATTACTGCTAGCGGGAAATAGCCTCCGGTAAGAGCTTTTCCAAAGCATACGATATCTGGTTGTGACTTCTGGGCATGATATTCTATGACGTTTCCAAGTCTACCAAAACCAGTTGCAATCTCATCTAGAATTAGCAAGATTCCATAATCTCTGCATAGCCTTGCTATTTTTTCTTGATAACCTTTAGGAAAAATTATCGCTCCTCCTGCTATCTGAGCGCCGCTTTCCATAACTAGCGCGGCGCATCTATTCATGTGCCTCTTGATAGTGTTCTCAGTCTTCTCAAGACACCATTCTACTAAGTCGCTCTCATTTGTAAACCTGCTCCCATAGAGGATAGGACTTGGAACCCTGTGGACATTAAACAAAAGAGGTTTATACGCTCTGAAAAAATCCTCGATATACCCAACAGACATCGCTCCAGTTGTATCTCCGTGATATCCGCGTTCCAGTGAGATAAATTCCCTCTTTTTGTCTATGCCCTTATTGTACCAGTATTGAAGAGCTATCTTCATAGCGACCTCTATCGCAGTAGAGCCATTGTCAGTATAGAATACCTTATGCATACCTCTTGCCAATGTAATAAGCCTTTCAGCAAGCATTATGGATGGTGCATTGGCAAAGCCAAAAAGAGTCGAATGTGGGAGGTTTTTAAGCTGATCTACCATGGCTTGAACAACTTTATTCTGTGTGTGACCCCAAACGTTGCACCACATGCTTGCAGTGCCGTCTAGGTATTTTCTTCCATGGTTATCAACGAGGTAAAAACCATCTCCTTTCACAATTACCTTGTTATTCCATTTTGCCCAGTCGCTCATCTGGGTATATGGATGCCATACAAATTCTTTGTCGGCATTTGTCAGGTTCAATTCAGTTAAATGCTTGTTTCATCTGCAGCTCTAATAATATTTCCATGCATGGTATCTTCATAACAGGGACAAGTACAGGAGTGGGCAAGACAGCAGTGGCTGCAGGGCTGGCCTG
>JBKPEN010000253.1:0-2286 GCA_046728425.1 Thermoproteota archaeon | reverse complement strand
GCTCAGGTTTGCTGTCTTTCTCTGCATCGCGAATGTATTTTTCAACAGATGAATACAGAAAATCAGCCTTCTTTTCAATCTGAGTTATCACATTGAATGTAGAATCTTCAAGTAGGGCGGCTTCTTTTGCTGTGGTTCCTTCTGTCATGCCCAATATGCGTCATAAAGACTAAAAAGAGTTACAGGATTTGCTTTGCAATTTGGAGTGCGCCTCTTACGGTATGCTCCTCAGCTTCAAAGCATTCAATGCCCTGCTCCCAAAGCGCCCTACTAGTAAGTGGGCCTATCGAGACTACCTTGGTGAGGCTATTCAGCTGTAACTCATATTTGGACACCTTGCCCATTATTTCAAAGAATGAGGTAACATTTGAGGCACTGGTAAAAATAACAGCATCCACTCTTTTTTGCAACAATAGACCATAAAACTCCTCCCATATGGGCTCAACCGCCCTCCTTGTGCGCACTGAATAGAGGACAATTTCATCAACGTCCATCCCAAGGCGAATCAAGGCCTCAGTGGCAAAGTCGTTTGCAGCACTGCTTCGAGGGATGATTATCTTTTTTCCTGCTGGCTCGATTCTAGACATGAGATCGACAAGTCCAACTGAAGAGAATTTTTCTAGCACTAGGCCAACTTTTACACCATGCTCTTCAAGGCTCTGCTTTGTCTTTGGGCCTACCGCAATTACCGTAGTAGAGTTCAGAACTGGCTCTATCTTATCGGGGGCAAGGTCAAACAGGATATTTACCGCCTGTTGACTCATGAACGCACAATAATAGTGCTTTTTCTTGCGGAGTTTATCAAGGAACTCCTCTGCCACTTCCGGACCCTGTGGCACTATCTCTATTGCGGAAAGCGCTATCGCCCTGCCTCCTTGCTCTCTTACCATCTGCAAAAATTCTTTTGCGTTGCGCTCGCTTCGAGTGATCGCAAGGATTTTGTTTTTTAATGTAGGCATGTTTCTGTCATTTTCTCTTGAACCAGTCAAGCTTATCACTTAGTCCAGCGACTCTTCCTATCACGATTACTGCGGGGGGCCGGATATCAGCTTTTTTTGTAAGTTTTGTAACGGTGCCAAGTGTACCCTTGACAATCCTCTGCTTATCAGTTGTACCATTTGCAACAATTGCAACCTTGATACTTTTTTTCATTCCAGCCTTCATCAAATTGTGTGAAATCTGATCTAGCTCTGCAATACCCATCAATATAACTATAGTATCAACTGCACCGACAAGCTTGTCCCATCTGACCACCAGTTTGTCTTTTTTCGCGTCCTCGTGCCCGGTGACTATGGCAACTGAAGAGGAATATCGACGGTGGGTTAGCGGAATGCCGGCATATGCTGGCGAGGCGATAGATGAACTAATGCCTGGTACTATTTCAAACTCGATCCCATGCTTGATGAGGTATTCAGCCTCCTCTGCCCCCCGTCCAAAGATGAACGGGTCTCCGCCCTTGAGTCGCAGTACGGTCTTACCCTTTTTCGTGTATTTTACCATAAGCTCATTTGTTGTGTCTTGATGTGTAGTGGGATCACCAACCATTCTTCCAACGTAGGCTTTCTCTGATCCTGCAGGTATCTGCTCAATTATCTCCTTGTCCACCAGTCGGTCATATAGTACAACATCGCAGGTCTTCAAAAGTTCCATTGCACGAAGCGTCATCAGCTTAGGATTGCCAGGACCGGCCCCGCAGATAAACACTTTACCCTTTTTCATAGTTTCTTGTTCCACTCGTCTACTGCTTTACGCCAACCTTCTGCCAGATCCATTGCTCCCTGTCTTACCAACATGTTTGCTACCAGAGAGCCCAGCTCCTCTGGTTTGCTTGCTCTGCCTACCTTTTTAACATGAATGCTATGCTTGCCATCTGCAGAAAACACACTTGCATAAAGTGTTATCTTGTAATCATTAGTTATTGCCACTGCTCCAATTGGGAATCTACAGCCCCCTTCTATCTTTCTTATCACTGCTCTTTCTGCAAGCGCTGCTGTGCGAGAAGGGCGATCCTCTATCTGTTTAAGCATGCCAGTAAGTTTAGCGTGATCAGGCCTGCATACGATGGCTATAGCCCCTTGACCTGGGGCGGGTACAAAATCTCTGATGCTAAAGCGCTGAGCAATGACGTCTTTCATGCCTAATCTTGCAAGGCCAGCCTCTGCTAGAACGGCTGCATCGTATTCGCCACTTATCACCTTTTTCACTCTTGTTTCGACATTGCCCCTTATCGGTCTGACATTTAGATCTGGCCTAGTTTTTGACAGCTGTACAGCCCGCCGGAGGCTG
>JBKPEN010000059.1:0-12016 GCA_046728425.1 Thermoproteota archaeon | reverse complement strand
CGAAAAAGGCTTGTCTATCCTAAAGCCCAACTCTGACATGGTTGTTACGACCTCATTTGCAAGACCCGTCAATTTTTGAGCGCCCTCTGAGTCAACACCTACCCAGACTACCCTGGCGCTTGTAGATTTGGGAAAGGCGCCGATTCCGCTGTAGGTGATCGAAAATGGTTCAAATGAAAATCCTGCCAACTTTTCTATAATCCTATCAACATCTTGATCACTTATTTGCCCAAGAAAAATTAGCGTGAAATGAAAATTGTGAGGTTCAACAGGCTTAATATCTCTCGAGGTCCATCCAGCTGCCGATAAGATGTCTTTTTGCAGTTTAACTATTGCAACATTAGATACATCTACTGCAATAAAGGCGCGCATTACTAATCATCGCAAACACTGTATTTACATATCATGTTCTTTCTTTTGGTGCTCGCCTAACTTATCTAGACTATTAAATGACTTGCCGCAAATGTCACATACAAGGGAGTTGAGGTTAGGATCGTTATAGTCTAGGCCTGGTTCTCCTTGATCCATGAGTGTTATATCACAATATAAAATAAAGTAGTTACTATTTTTTATTTGCCATGGCTTGCAGAAAACAGGAACTCTTAGCAGTAGTAGTTTTTGACGCATGCATAATTATTGCAGAGGGTCATAGCTATTGATATAAGATAAGTTGCTCAAGGCACTACTTTGCATACTGTTAAGACATTTGGCTACAAATTGGTGCCCTCTTCTTTCTGCTGCAATTATTGATGATATCGCAGATTTTCTTCCTTTTTTTTAAATGGCATTGGGCCTAAAGAAAGATTTCAGAATAAATATATCAAGACCGCCAAAATAGCCATTGGCTGGAGCAGACAGCTTTGGGGTAGAGCATCGCAAAGCGCAACAAGCAATAGAGTGGATAAACGCGTACGCAAAAAAGAACAACCACAAGCTTGAGTGCAAGCTGTCTGGTTATTTGATGCGTACTGTCAAGTTTGGCAGCTTTGAAATGATAACGTGGAGTGGCGACTGGTCTACTGCGCGCAGTATTATTCAGAAAGCAAGCAAACAGCTACGCGCAAAAGTGATTGAATCAGGATACCATGAAAAGCGCGACCTGCTGTCAACAATGTTTGGGGCCTCGTCTGAATATGGTAAAGTCTATTCTAATGGCAAGCTTGTTGGCCACATAGAGATGAACAAAAAAGCCGGGAGGTGGACAGCCAAGGATGAAAGCTATATCTGATCATTTCTTATTCCTGAAGTATATCTGTTTCATTTCTTCTATCCAGGCGCTCTTTTTATTGTATATATGCTTGTGCTTTCTTGGCTTGCATACCGACATAACATATGAGCAGAGTAACGGAAAATACACCGATGAGTCTCCGTATACAATGATGTTACCTTTATGAGACGTTTTGATCTTGCCCCAGCTTTTGCCCTCCTGTAATGTGGCGCCTGAGAGGCCGCCTGTGTCCGGCCGGGCATCTGTCATCTGGATGAGATAGTCCTGACCCCCCTCCTTTATCTTCAATATCTGATAAAGTGCTGGGCCAGTTTGTTGGAAAAAGTTCTTTGGAACTCCACCCCCAAGCTCCAAACCCCCAGACCTCCCGCTCTTCCACAGTATTGCCGCAGACTCGGCTACATCAAGTATGACATTTGGGAGAATGCCTTTATCTTCAAACAAGAGTGGAAGCATATTGAGTCCTATTGAAGAGTCGCCTATCGCAGGCATATAGACGGGCACCTTGTGCTCATATGCCTTAACAAGAAATGACTTTTCAGGGTATTTGCCATTTTCTTTGGCCGCCTTGCCAAGTGAATAGGCGATGTCTGCTGTGGATGCATTTTGAGGTATTGCTTTTTTGGCTCTCTTGATCTCCCTTTGTACAACTATATCCTGAGCCTGAAGTGTTCCCATCTCCTTTATGTAGACGTCATAAATCCTCACTATCTGTTTCGAATACAAGATGTCGTCGTCAACATCAAAATGCCCCTGCCGCACAGGCAAATCATAAGCAAAATGTAGGTCATGATAAACGTTAGCACCTGTAGAAACTATCCAATCAACAAAGCCGGCATCTATCATGGCAGAAATAGTTCTACCAATGCCTATGGGGGTCATAGCACCTGCCAAAGTTAGACACACAGTCGAATCAGTGTCTATCATCTCTTTCAGTATCTCAGCTGCTTCAGCTAACCTGCGTGCATTGTAACCCGTTGAGCCATAGAAACTAATCAGCTGCTCTACAGTCATGTTCGCATAAATTATTGGAGGATCAATTTTTCTTCCAGTAAATGAATGTCTGTTGTTGCCCACACCACTGTTGTAAAATTACACCTGCTCTTAAAAATTCAGCGCTTTGTTAGCGGTATATATATACTGACGCATATCGGGCTATGAAAGTATAAAGGAACTTGCATATCATATGCTCTCATCTGCCTGTAATATCTTGGCTGCACATTTTCAATTTACCTGCATCATAATAGTAGAGATTTCCTCTGTGCTTCAGCTGAAAATCAGGGAGGAGACCTTATGGTTAATAATTACTTGTAAGATCTGGTAGTAACTTCATTGATGGAATAGTATTGTTTCTATTGACGATAGCTATGAATACTCATCGGGACCAATAATATGGTCTGGCTCTAAAGCACACGATAATTACTATAATCTCCATTTTGCTCACATTTGCACATGAAAAAAGGAGTCACCAGTAAAACAAGTCTGATAGATGCTAACTACTGCTGCTGCTACTGCTGCTACTGCTGCTGCCACTGCCGATGATATTGACAAGAAAGACTCATTAGTATAGATGCTCTGAAAGAGGCTTTATGGTGGATAGCAGAAGCAAAGCGAACAGGGACTTTATGGGGGGCCCTGTGAAGGATTACGACATACAAGACTATGATGATATTCAATCAATCGTTTCAGAAATGGCAAATTCTGGCGGCTTTGAATCGAGGAACTTCTCCTATGGAGTCGACATCCTCCGGAGTATGATAAGTGAGCAGAACTGCACCAGGTTCCTTTCATTCGTTGGCTCACTAATGTCAACAGGTGCAAGAGGCATCATACGTGATATGCTGAAGAATAACATGTTTGATATCATCATCACTACGTGTGGTGCAATCGACCATGATATTGCAAGAACATATGACAGGTATTACGCTGGTGATTTTCGCATGGACGATGGTATGCTTCTTGAAAACAACATCCACAGACTTGGCAATGTTCTTGTTCCAATGGAGAATTATGGTCCGCTTATTGAAGAGAAAGTGCAAAAGTGTCTCAACGATATGTACAAAGATGGCAGACGTGATGTCGCAACTTATGAGATAACAAGCTACATAGGGAGCACCCTTGACGAATCATCATTCCTTTATTGGGCCAACAAGAACAAAATTCCAGTTATTGTTCCTGGCATAGTAGACGGTGCAGTGGGAAGCCAAGTATGGTTGTTTTACCAGCAACACAAAGATCTCAAAATAGACATACTGAAGGACCAAAGCAAGCTATCCGACCTCGTATTTGAGGCGAAAAAGTCGGGGGCATTTATGATTGGAGGAGGGATTTCAAAGCACCATACATTATGGTGGAATCAGTTCAGAGGTGGGCTTGACTATGCTGTTTACATAACTACTGCTAATGAGTGGGATGGCAGCTTGAGCGGCGCGCTAGTCGCAGAGGCAATATCGTGGGGGAAAGTGACCACTAAGGCTTCCCAAACCACTATACACGGCGAGGCTAGTACATTGCTGCCATTCATTTATGCAGCATTGCGTGCATCTACAGGCAGCAGGAAGAAGTAGCATACATTAAAACTCTGTGGTAGTCTAATGAAATTATATGCTGGATACCATGGAAGTGTATATTAATTTTCTATAGCAGAACATGTAAGCTCTTGTGCCGATAAATCCAAAAATATCAATAACAAGTAACTTATTTCCGAAAAAATATGGTAATATTTTATATTCTTCCTTGCTCATTTAATATTTAATAGAAAACATTGATCTATCCAAATAAATGCGAGGTATCTTTTCTTACATCTGCTACCCGCGATGAGGTTGAGAAAGCATCTTCATGGGTCAAATATGCAAACAAAATAATCAACGATAATTTTGGAATTATAACATCATTTGATGTTATAATATGCCGAGGCAGATGGGAGATGGAAGTGCAAGTCATATCTAGAAAAAGTCAACCTCTGTTCTTTATGTATAACGATACAAAATTCGTCGGTATTACAGATTATCGCCTCGGAGAAATTATAATAAGATACGATATTGCAAGATTTGGTCATTATCTACATGAGCTGTTACATGGAATAATAAGCAATAAACATCCGCATCAGCTTAGAGAAGGGTTTGCATGGTACTTCACTCTAAAGCTTACTGAGGGATACAGATATGTGAGACCGTCCTACCCACCTTGGGTAGATTCACTATATGTATATCCAGTCAACCGGCTCGCTGAAATTGTGGGGGATGGATTCCTCAAAGATTTAGCAGTTGGAAAAGCCTCTATCCAATATGATCTCCTTCCGAGAGATATTCAAGATCTTTTTCTATCCGAAGAAGTCTTTTACGCAAAGAAAAGATATCTTAAACGAGAATAGAAATTTTGGGTTTGCATCTCCAAAAGCTGCATCGATTTAGTATGGCTTTGTGTAACTGTTACCTTTCTCTATAGCGACTCGTTTTTCCATCCAAAGTAAATAACTAGAAGATTTAACAATGCTAGAAAATTATGGTAATGATAAACTATAGTAGGGAAAACACTACTATTGATATCTCATTTAGGGAAGTTTGGTTGAAAATAAATATCTTATAATTTTTTACGATTATGTGATGTAGAGAAAAGATAAGTACTGCTGATAGCATGTAAACGCAATGGAATTTGTCGATTCCAGCATAGTTGAACAAATAGAGATGAAAATGATTCGTCCATCTCAATTCTCTATACGAGACAAATTTCAGAGAAATGATTGTGATTTTGAAACCTTAGTCAGTAGCATAAGAGAGCATGGCCTATTGCAGCCTATTCTAATAAGGCCTCTTGAACATGGCTTTGAAATTGTTGCAGGCCATAGGAGGTTTCATGCATGTAGGACTCTTAGGTGGAGATTCATCACCGCAAAAATAAGGGAATTGTCCGATAAGCAGACGTACGAAATCCAGCTTACCGAGAATATTCAAAGAAAATCCATGGATCCAATAGAAGAGGCTGAAGCCTTTAGAAGATACGTGATTGACTTTGGGTGGGGTGGCATAAGCGAGCTTGCCAGAAAAATTGGCAAAAGCGAAGAGTATGTCTCACACCATATGCAGCTGCTCAAACTACCAGATGAAATCAAGCAAAAGATAGTAAGCAACTCGCTTAAAGTCAGCCAAGCTATAGAAATAGTGCAAATGCCTCATGAAAAGCAGCAAAAGCTAGCAAGTGAAGTCATTAACAATAATTTAACTGTAAGACAGCTCCGAGAATTAAAATTAGCATTAAGAGAGGAAGAAACATTTAACAAAATAGTTGTTTCTTCAAAAGACGAATCGAGATCTTTAGCTATAGCAAAGAAAGCATCGCTTACTCTCAAGATCACGCTAGCAAGACTCGATAACTTGATAAATGAAGTCCATACAACTATAGAACCGGATCAGAGAGCAGAAATAATCAACTTATTGATGGGAATAAGATTGGGGATCCACTCGCTAATCGATGAGAGCATACGTTTTAAAAACAAAAAGTTCAACTCATAGTAAGTTATAAAGCCCGCTAGCCATTCTATCTTGAGAGGAAGGGGGGGATCCACTCCTCTAAGAATTTCTTGTAATCTTTGCTTGTATATGCAAGAGAGTGAAAAGAGGGATCTTTTGTGGGTATAAAATCGTATGCTTCGTATGATTGTATGATATCTCCAAATAAGTTTCTATAAATATCACTTTCCTCATCAGCCATTTCTTCTGATGGAAACGCTTGTACACATATCCAGTCATATCCTCCCCTTGTCCTGCCAGTAAACAAGACAAAGGGTGCATTAGTCAAATATTTCTTGAGGCCTTCAAGTCTCTTTGGAAGATGCTGTGAAGTCCTAAACGTTACAAGCACTAATCTTACCACGCGGCGTCTGATTTTTGTAGTGTCAACTGATATTGTGTAGCCAGTTATGACACCATCTTCTTCCAACCTAGCAATTCTTGATTCTATCTCTTCCTCGCTAAGATTGTGACCATAGCCTCTGAGGAAGTCCCAGATCTCTCTGCTATATTGTTTTGAGTTCTTGGTCAATGTAGAAAGAATCAGTTCATCGATGTTGTCAAGCATTAGGACTGTAATTGGTAGATGTATCTACTAAGTTATAGATGTTTTAAGGGAATTTAGCTATACTAATCGAGATACAACGTATCCAAGTGACTTCTGCCAATCTAAATAATCTCGTATCTATAGTAAGATTAAGCTCATCTGGATGGTCAAGCTTGGAGATCCAACAACTAACTAAGATAGTTGAAATGGCGGAAAAATTGAAGGTTGACATGATGGTTATGGGAGCAACAGCGAAGAAATAGGCATGTAAGCAGAAAGGTCCTAAAGATGACATCTATCCCTGTTATGTTTATGAAGTAAATATTTGGTCTATCCAAACTAGATCGTATATCAAACCTGCCCCTATTGCAAGCGTTGTTATTGCCGCAGCATATCTAAGAGCAATACTAATCTTTGCTGAATTGGAAAGTTTGACAAAGGGTATTCCCATGAGTGTACTTACTGCCGCCATGCCTCCAATAGAACCTGCGCCAAAGATTGCAATGTAAGCCAATCCCAATGGTACGGAATTGATGGTTGACAATACTATAAGCAGCAATGCCCCACTTCCGGCCATCCCGTGAACCATACCAATGATAAGCGACTTATGTCCATGTTTGTGTTCGTTATCATGAATATGTCCATGCGAATGGACAATGTTGCTCTCATGGTAATGGATGTGCTTGTGTGATGACGTTTTATGCCGCAGACCTTTGAAGAACTTGCCAATACTCCACCCCGTCAGAGTGGTAAAACCCAGGAATAGCAGCATTATGCCTACACCAAATTCCAGTCTGCTGCTTATTGTCTCACTGATGTTGACTGCAAACAGCAATACCACAAGTCCTGCTACAAAAAGTGACATGGTATGACCAAGTCCCCATATTGCACCAAGCATAGAAGCACGCTTGATGTTTTTGTGGTTCGATGCAAGAACTGAAAGAACTGCTGCAATATGATCCGCTTCCATTGAATGACGCAAGCCTGTTACAAGTCCTAGAAGAAGAATCCCTGTTGGAGCCGCCACATTGATGTTGCTTTGCACAATATTAAAGAGTGGTCCAATTACTGTATTGATGCTGTCCACTATCAAGCGTGAGTGCCTATACTGAGATGTTTACATTAATCTTTAGATGCAAGATCTCTTTTTAATAAGAAAAATTTGAGACTGGGCCAAAGATTGGCGGCTCGATTGCCGACATCGGCTAAACTTTTGCCTTCAGCTTGTTAATAAATTGATTTATTGTACAAATGTTAAACTCTGCATTTGCAAGACCCAAACTAATGGCTATTCCAACCTATTCCACTGGAGATCCGATTCTGGATTTCTTCTTTACACTCTTTAATGGTATTGCTGAGGTACCCCTCTTTAGCTCTCCAATAACAGGTATACTGATACTAGCAGGAGTCTTCATCGCCTCAAGAAAAGCTGGCGCGATGATGGTGCTTTCAGGCTTGATAGGAGCGGGCATTGCTATTTTGGCCGGAGCTCCTTATGACCTGGTTACTTTTGGTCTGTTCGGTTATAACTCAATACTTACCGGAATGGCATTTTGGTCAGGACCGTTTGTCAAGGCAAATAGGGCCACTTTCTTTATCTCAGTCTTTGGGGCGGCTATAACTGCCTTTACATGGATGGCATTTTCGCACTTGATGGGAGACATGTTTATACTTAATGGTACAGCCAATTCGTGGGCTATCCCAGGTTTTACATCATCGTTTATCTTCACAACGTGGGCTCTAATGTATGCCACAAAGAGGTTTGGACATGACATATGGCCAGCGCCACCGCCTGCACCTAAAGAGGAATTGATATCTGAAAGTGGCAATCCAAAGCAAGAAGGGTCGTTTAAGTGGACTGCAAAGGAGTTCATAATAGCAACACTAAAAGGTGTCTCGCAGGTGACGTTTGTAGAAAACTGGAAGACAGGTGTATTCTGGGTAGTGGGACTCACACTTGCATTTCAACTTCCACCAGTATTAGCGGGAGTACAAGATATACCATGGTGGACCAATGGATATACAGCTCAGTGGGACGAATTTTCGCCGCTGTACTTGGCAGGCTTGATGGCCCTTTTGGGTTCAGGCATTGGTGTAGCAATGGCAATACTTACCAAGTTGCCTACCGCAGAAATAAGGCTGGGACTGCATGGTTTCAATCAAGTGCTAGTCATGATAGCTCTGACGAGTTTTGTGCCGCTCACACCTCAATCATTTATGATGGCTGTCTTTGCCACAATAGGTTGTTCATTTCTGATGCCGGCTCTACAGAGATTCTTTGGACAATGGGGACTGCCCGCGCTTACTGGTCCCTTCGTATTTACTGCTTGGGTCTTTCTGCTGGCAACATCTGGCTTTTCGAATATACCTGCAGGACTTGGCTGGTCGAGGCCATAGGCAGAACACAACCCTCTACCCTTTTTATTATTATTCTCCAAGAAGAGGGCGTGCAGATCCATGGATTCAGAACTTTTTGATAAATTTCTAAATGACTCACGTAAGAGACTATATGGCAAGTCTGATTCAGAAAAGGTAAGAGTATTTATCGACTGGTGCTTAAAAAATGGCTACGAGGAGATAATACTTAGAATCTCTTCTGAAGAGAAGGGAGGATGGGCAAGGAATTATCTTTTGGACTTTACTACTAACAGGATCATAGTCACCAAGAAGAGCTTTTTGACAAAGTTCGCTGATCTTGGCTATGTTGCTGGCCTTGCGCCATATCCTTATCTTGTCCTGTTAAAAGAGCCAAAATCCTCAAACATACGCTCACACGTGAGCTCAAGCCCAGATGAGCTAGTGAAGAAACAGACCTTCTCCATATGGTACTCAGATATCGCAGAATTTGTGCTTAGAAAAGGCATAGAAACGCTAGTTACAAATATGTTTGGGAGGGCAATAGTTTCGAACTTTCTTAGTATCAAGACATCTGCTGGTAACGAGTATAACTTTACCTTGCCAGTAAACAAGAATGGCCCCTATGAGCAGATACGTTTCTGGATAGGCGTAGTCCTCCCCTCTTTTTGCTCGCCTTATTAATAATAATAATCTAATTGATGCCAGAAGATGTAGCACTGAGATACTAAGAGGAAGAATTTGCCGACATCGGCGAAACCATGAAAACCTAAGGATTACGAATAGGGAAAAATATCACTATTGAAATAATTCGTTTTATAAATTTAAAATACTTCACTCAACCATGAGATAAAAGAGGTATCATGCGAGAATGATGTTAGCACCAAGAGAAATGGAAAAAATGTGGATCTGGACAGCAGCCCAGATCGCAGAAGGGCGAAAAGAGCGAGGTGTAAAATTGAACTACCCCGAATCTGTGGCATACATAGCAAATTATGTGGTGGAAGGAGCCCGTGAAGGTAAAAGCGTTGCAGACCTAATGCAATCAGCAAGAACAGTATTGAAAAAGAATGATGTGATGGCTGGAGTGCCGGAGCTTATTCATACAGTTCAAGTGGAGGTCACATTTCCTGACGGAACCAAGCTAGTCACAGTGCATGATCCCATTCAATAGGTGAAATATGTATATGGTAAAAAAGAAACAAGTTTTAAAAAAAAAAATACAAAAACAACAACTAGCAGCAGAAGAACCAACGCTAGGAGGGAGGTTGGAAGAGCTTTGATTCCTGGCGAGTATGTTTTATCCTCAGAGCCTGTAATTTGTAACGAAAATAGAAAAACTATCAAAGTAAGCGTAAGCAATAGGGGAGATAGAGCATGCCAGATCGGATCACACACGCACTTTTTTGAAGTAAACAAGGCTCTGGACTTTCCAAGGGAAAAGGCATATGGCTACAGACTGAACATTCCAGCAGGAACTTCAATTAGATTCGAGCCTGGAGACACCAAGGAGGTGGAGCTCTGTGAACTGGCAGGAAAGAGGATTTGCTATGGATTCAACGGTCTAACCATGGGGGGCCTTGATTCCACCGTAATGAAGCAAGCTGCACTTGAAAGAGCCAAGACGCTTGGCTTTAGAGGAGCATAGGAGAGAGGTTGAAAAAGAATGGTTCTAAAGTTAACACGTAAGCAATACACAGACCTGTTTGGTCCTACAACTGGCGATAAAGTAAGGCTTGGAGATACCGATTTAATCATTGAGATAGAAAAGGATCTGATAACACCGGGGGATGAATGTGTCTTTGGCGGAGGTAAGACTCTAAGGGATGGCCTTGCACAGGCTTCTGGAGTCACCAACAAGGGTGGCGCACTGGATTTTCTCATCACAAATGCAGTGATAGTGGATCCTGTGCTGGGTATAGTCAAAGCGGATATCGGTATGAAGGATGGCAAGATAGCTGGAATAGGCAAGGCAGGCAACCCATTAATAATGGACAAGGTCAATCCGAAAATGGTTTTCTCTGCATGTACAGAAGCTACAGCTGGAGAACATACTATCTGTACTGCTGGACACTTTGACACACACATTCACAATATATCTCCTCAACAATACATAGACGGAATCAGCAACGGTATCTGTAACATGATTGGTGGAGGAACTGGGCCAGCAGATGGAACCTGTGCAACTACATGCACACCGGGCGTATACAATATGAGCAGAATGCTTGAAGCAATAGAAGATACGCCAATGAACTGGGGGTTCTTAGGCAAAGGAAATGATTCGCATCCTTCGCTTGCAACTCAATTAGAACAAATAGAAGCAGGAGCATGTGGTTTGAAAGATCATGAAGACTGGGGGACAACTGCAGCAGTGCTCGATGCTTCACTAAAGGCGGCCGATATGACCGATACTCAAGTTGCCATACACACTGACTCAATCAATGAATGCGCGTATGTTGAAGACACAATAAACGCTATAGATGGCAGGACCGTACATACTTACCATACAGAAGGTGCAGGAGGAGGACATGCCCCTGATATCATGAAGATAGCAGGTGAGGATTTCGCACTTCCTTCTTCTACAAATCCCACTAGACCTTACACCAAGAATACCGTTGATGAGCACTTGGACATGCTCATGTTCTGTCACCACTTGAATCCTGCAGTTGCTGAAGACGTAGCATTTGCAGAGTCTAGAATTAGAGCAGAAACCATTGCAGCAGAGGATGTGCTCCACGATGAAGGCGTATTGAGCATGTATTCCTCAGACAGCCAAGCTATGGGTAGGATTGGAGAAGTAGTGATAAGGGCATGGCAGACAGCAGACAAGATGAAGAAGATGAGAGGCAAGCTTCCGCAAGAAACAGGCGACAACGACAACTTCAGAGCACGAAGATATATCGCCAAGACAACGATTAACCCTGCAATAACACATGGTGTCTCTGACTACTTAGGATCTCTTGAAGTAGGCAAGTATGCAGATATTGTCATGTATCCCATGTCCTTCTTCCCCGCGAAACCAAAGATGGTCTTCAAAGGAGGATTTATCGCGTGGTCCATAATGGGAGATCCCAATGCGTCATTGCCAACACCTGAACCTGTATTCTATAGACCAATGTTTGGAGCAATGGGCAAAGCGGTCCACAAGACTTCATATACTTTTATGTCCGGTCGTGGAATTGAGCTTGGAGTTCCACAGAAATTAGGCCTTGAGAAGGTTGTTCTTCAAGTAAAGAATTGCAGAAACATCAGCAAGAAGGAAATGATGTGGAATGATGAAACACCTAAGATAGATATAGACCCAGAAACCTATGAGGTAAAACTGGACGGCAAGATAGCTACAGTAGACCCAGCAAACGAGCTATCACTGGCACAAAG
>JBKPEN010000022.1:0-11565 GCA_046728425.1 Thermoproteota archaeon | reverse complement strand
CAGATGTTTAATTTCGTTACTTTCAATGACATACACTTTCTTTTAGTATGGCAAGTATTACTAGTATTCTTAACATTCTCTTTTAGAAGGTGAAAGGCTCTTCAACATATCAGTAATGGAACTGATTAGTCATAAGTGAATTAAAAGCAAAATTCCTTAGAATTTCAGCTTTGATTTGTGCGCTCTGGCACATTGCGTTTTTCTATGTCTATTGCTATTTCTTTCGATATTGTGTTGTATAAGAAGAACCCCTGTGTAATTAGCGGGTTGGATAGAACCCAGAACGATAGCGGTTCCTTTAAAGGATCCTGCTATTCTGAATGAAACTGCTTTAGCTTTAAAGTTTTGCTGTTTGTTTATCTGAATAGCTACTACATGCGTGGGCAATCGATTATGGTTCATAATACAAGTGTAATTTAGTACCAAAACTTAACCAGATTGAAGAAAATGGGCCGAGGGTGAGATTTGAACCCACGACCTACGGTTCCGAAGACCTTAAATGTAATAATAATAGGAAAATAAATCACAACAGCTCCCGAGGTCGAAGCTTGCCTAATAATTACTCGCAGATCGTAGGACAAGCCCTTTACTTTTCCGTGATTGACTGCGATTTCAAGAGGAAAACAAAGACAACAACTATCAACGAAACCGTCAACTATGGAAACTTGTCGTGGCGACGATGTTTAGTATGATTTCAGGAAAGGGTAACCCTCATATTATAATTCTTATAACAGAAAATAAAAAATTCACAGACGTCCGTTCACAAACGGTTCCTACTTGTACAATGCGTGTCTTCTTTTTATGCTACTGCTATTAGCATTGCTTATGTAAATAGACAGACTTTACCACACTTGGGTTGGTTTGACATTAAGAGCGACGACATCGTCATCATCAGCAAACACAAAAGGAGAATATGAGACTGCGGAAATTGCCCGACCCTTACAAGACCTCAAAAAATGCAAATACTGTAACTATGAGCATTGGGATGAGTTCCATTTGAGGTTTCATGAAGAAATGCACAAAGACTGTTGTGAAGATAAAGAGATTATACGGCAAAAACGCCGGGAATACGAAACGTTCGGTGAAGACAATGATAACAGTTCTCCATTCGAGGATACAGCAAGGACCTTCTTTGAATTGGGAAGTGCTCAAAGAATAGCCATTATATTCAAAATTGCAGAATCAAAATGCAACCTTGCTAAGCTTTCAAAGGATTTGGACTCTACGATGCCGGAGGTTCGTAGAAATATTATTAGGCTTACTAATAGTGGATTTATTGAAAGAGAATCTGATGGGACATTCTTCCTTACAACTTTTGGTAAGACTATTTTAGAGCAGATTCCCACACTCGATTTCCTCTCCCGTAACAAGGATTATTTTTCAGACCATACGTTCTCCCCTCTTCCATTAAAGTTCAGAAGAAGAATAGGTTCTTTGAGCAATTCCATACTAATTTCTGGATTAGTATCAGTCGACGAGACCTTGAAGGATATTTACGACAAGTCAGAAGAATACGCTTATGCCATGATTCCGGAAGTGCCATTAGACCTAATTGAGTCTATTGCCGCCAGATTGAAAAAAGTAGAAAATAAAGATTTTAGATATAGTTACATACTGCCCGCTCATGCCATAGTCCCCAAAAGGAGAAGAGATCTCCTAGAGGGACTAGGATTTGATGTATTGCTGAAGAAAGGTACCGTAGAGAGAAAAATGGTGAATAGTATTCCCATTGGTGTGGTTTTTAATGATAAACAAGCATGTGTAATGTTTCCTAGGATCCAGAGAAACAATAAGATAGATATAGACATGACTACGATGTTTTATAGCGACGACCCTGACTTCCATGAATGGTGTCTAGACTACTATCGATACATCTGGTACAATGCTAGACCATTTGAGGAAAGGGGATTAGTAGAGATCTAGTTACGGCAATAGTGAGATCTTCTTTAACAATAGTTCCATGCGAACCATTCAACCGGGTTCGGTGGAACGCAGCTAAAATTCAGACGGATCTGAAAGAGGTAAAGTTCCTACTAGAGTCCTCCACTACTTGGTTGTAGTTACAAGACATGCGTCGGATGACTCATGAAAACAGCCCGGGGGATGACAGCTAAAACTTCTGCCAAGGTCTAGCATGCTTTTTAAGATGACATTTCTATCGACTACGACAACAACCCAACCTAAGTGAGTATCACACAGTGACAGAATCTATTTGCAATTTGAGGATCTTGGTATCACATTTGTATAAAGTTCTTACACGATGTCCTGCTAGAATCACGACAAAAGTAACTTACTTTTCTTTATTTGAATGAAATGTTAGATTTTTCTATTCTTTCTACACGTCTACTCAGCATCTTAAATGAAGCTAATGCATCTATTTCAATTACTCCTGGTAAGTGTTGTATACTTTGGACATAGTTGTTCAACACATAAAGATCCTTAATTCTTACTTCTATCTTGATGTCTTTGTCTTTCAGGTCGTCAGATGATGATCTGTTTATGATCTGTACAAGACCTGCCATTTGTTTTTCAGTTTCTTGATCTAGAGGATATCTTCCAGAATGAATTGAATCTTCAATCATTTTGCATAATTCAGAAATTTTCATAGATTACAGTAATTCATTTACTTATTTTATTGTATTTGACAGTACGTGCATAGAGACAAAACTAACCCTCCTAGCAAACGAGCAATATAATGTAGATGTTATGCCTTAACTCTCGGAATTTTATTATAACCTATATCATATCCTTTTTGTCGAAGATACTTTAAAGTTAGTTTGTAAACTAATTCGTCGTAGTCTGCCATTTCCAGTATTCTTGCCCATGAAACTTCACCATTCTTCAAAATTTCGTCTGATAGTATTTCTGTATTTTTTCTCGCTTCTTCTTTGCATTCCTCAAAGGTCTTGCCGTTTTTATATGCATGCAAGCGAGTGTCACAGCTACTATTACTACTATTGTTATCCATGTCTGATTACAACAGAAATTAAAAGTAAATTGGGTAATAATAGTTATGGCAGGCGCACTCAACCACAACCCCGATGGTAAAGTGTCGAGATTGTGGTCACGAGCATCCATCAACTATCCAAATGGACATGTCTAATTTCAAAACTGCTATGATCCAGGAGAAGAGTGAAAGGTGTACTAAATGCGGCAGCTATCGGCATATAACAAGTCTGATTACTTCTTCATGTGATAACTGCGTCATTAATCAAACGAGAGTTTACATCCAGAATGATTCAAACGGTAGGTCAACAGAACCTTTACTCTGAACTGTTGTTGGGTTTGACGTAAAGCACAAAATAATAAATCATACGAATTGCCATCAACTCCTACAAATGTTTGTAAGGTCTCGGAAAAAGAAAAAGGACTCGCCAGAAAGCGTTTAGGTAAACTTATGTAGTAGAAATTCAAACTATTATTATAACAGGTCATGGCATTGACCTAGGCTTCTAAGCAGAGCCTGAACCGCACCTTCCGTCAAGAAATTGGTTGCTGATAATGCCTACCATAAGAAATCTTACTCTGGTAGGTCAAAAAGAATGCAACAAAGATGTCGAAAATTAACTCTGTCTGATCTCGTTTCGAGCAGTTTTAGGGTAGAGAGACTTGTGATTGATATATGACAAGGAAAAGAGTGCAAGCAATATTGTCCGATTACGATGGGACGCTTGTTCCTACAGCCAATGTGAAAAATGCAGGTACAAACGCTATTCCTGTGGAACTTGAACAGATCTTGAGCAATATTTCTTCTGAAATTCCTGTCGGCGTAATCTCCACCAAGGATTTTGAATTCCTCAAGAAGAAAACAGTGTTTGCCAGAGCACTCTCCTGTATGATGGGCATTGAGACGCTTTTTCTGACAGATCATCCAACGTCACGAACTATTGAAAAACGTATCTTAAATGCTGATCCGACTGCACTCCAACTCAAGTCGGCAGCTTTGGAAGAGATTGCAGAAGAAGTAATTATGTGCAAAGAGTTTTCAGCTATACTTATTGAGCGCAAGCATACTAGCGATGGAATACTAGCTGGTCTGACTATGGACTGGCGTCATCAACAACTCGATGACGAGTGGTCCTATTATAGGAGGGCAATCAACCATTTTCTCAGTGGGGTTGTTGCAAACCTAAACAAGGCGCCACTCGCTATGGGTGTATACATTCAAAAATATAGCGAGCACCCATTTGTTGATATATACAGCATAGAGTGTAACAAGGGCATCGCTTTTGATACTATAATTTCAGAACTGGGATACATATCCATAGATGGCAAAGATGCCCTGTACCTAGGGGATTCTGAAAATGATAATCCTGCATTCAGAAAAGCTGGAATTTCCATAGGTATACGCTCTGATGCAAGGATAAATCCAAAATTGGATTGCAGCTATTTTCTGGATTACAAACGGTTGTCGCATTTCTTGATGAAGCTAAGAAAGAATAATTTCATATTTACTGATGAGTTGTTGATGGACTCAGAGAGATATGAAGTGTGAGATCAGTATATCAGAATGGCACAACAATAAATCATTTGAATATCTAAAGGTTAGATACACAGACGTGCCTGGTAGGTTTCTTGCAAGATACTTGTCAATGCCTGCTGACATTGAAGATTTCTTTAGACATGGTATTGGTCCTGAGTAACGTTCTGTAGTAATCCCTGCTTTATAGTTGCATCCTTGTCATATCCACCGTTGCCCTTACTTACTCTACTGCCTTTCAATAATAACAGGTTTAGAGGTAGGGGTCATTTCTTATTCTTCTTTTCCGTCTCTTCTTTCCAAGCCGCATATCCACCTTCGATAGTCACGGCGGTAAACCCTTTCTTGTTAAGTTCGTCAGCACCGATATTGCCCCTGTATCCTCCATTGCAGTAGGTGCAGACTGTCTTTCCTTTCAGGTCCTCTAATCCGCCCTGCCTTGCTTTTCTTATTAGCTGTCCAAGCGGTATATTTACGGCTCCTTCAATTGTGCCATCTTCAACTACTTCATCTGCTTCTCTCACATCTACAAGGACAAAATTGCGTTTCTTCTCTGCAAGGTCTTTTGCTGTTATCTTGTCTGCCATTGTATCAACTGACATCTATTGACAATTTGAGTATTTTGATGCCAACTTCTAGCAACAAGATCTTTTCGACCGTCCCCTGTTCTCAAATGATGTTAGCTCAATTCTGGATAGAGAGCACTTGTATATTCTGGGTTCTGAATCAGAAAATGCAAATGATCACAAATCAGTATTTTATCCATGATGTAAATAATGACTCGAAGATACAGGTTCATACAGTGTTATTCCCAAGAATGTGGTTGTTGGAAAAATCTTTAGATTTTGCACAAATCTCAAATAAAATGTTTTGATATAATAATTGACTATATGCTAGCCCCCAGCCATCATCGTCACAAACTTTCAAATGAGAAATGATATGAGCTAACAAGCTTTTATTAGCAAAGCGCGTTCGATGGAATCCAGGACAGATTTGACTCACTGATGCCACCCAGTGAGATAGCCAAAGTACAATAGTCCTATGCTATTAATGCCTATACACTTTATAACATGAGGTTGCCGACGTAAATATATCAATCGTAGGGCGCTCTCAGTCTTAGGACGAAAAAAGCATTATCATTCATATGGTTGTATAAATATAGACTTTTAATTGTTCGTAGATTAGTTTGATACAGAAGCGGGTCGATGAAATGTCAGTTATATGCAATATTGTGCACTGACTGAATGAAATTGTGAGTCTCTTTTTTATTCAGAGCGGAATAGCACTATAGCAATCTGACACACGTGAAACCTCACGCACGGACTGTAATTTCTTTTAGTAAGAGAACGAGATTTATTTATGCTATTGAACTTTACATGAAATACTAAAATACAATTGGATGACTAATCTTTGTGAAAAAAACTCTCCCACTATTGGCACTGCTATCCTTGTTTTCATTCTAATAGGGCTGATGTCATATGGACAGCAGGAGCATCGTCGATTTATAGCCGAAGCAGGAGAAGGTGTTTGCGCAGAATACGACCAAACAGATAATACGATTAACGTAAAATGCAACTCGACCTTTCAAGATGTTGCCCAAACCATAAATGATCAGAAGATAGTTGAGAACCTTGGCAATGGAGAATATATCCTAAATGCCACCTTAGAAATAGCTGATGGAGTCACCTTTGAAATGAATTCTTCAAATGCTGGCGATAATTTACAATACTTAAAAATTGCAGGTGGAAACGGTATAATAGTTTATGGTAAAATACTGATAGATGGCATAAAAATAACATCTTGGAATATTTCCTCTCATGATGTCATCGCACAGGATATGAACGGCAGCACTCGCCGAGGCTATATTCAATTTGCTGCAAGTGAAGGTTCTCAAATAATAAATTCAGAATTTGGATTTCTGGGAGATGTTGAACCAGGACAGAGGGGATTTGACCTTCTCGGTGAGGGAGATGGAGAACCATCACATGATATAGTGATTAGAGCTAACAAGTTTCATGATATGTGGATCGGATTTTATTCTAATGGAGCATATAACATCGTGATTGATGCTAACGAATATTACAAAAATATCAAATACACTGTGGACCCTCATACTGTAACTCATGACATCAATATTACAAATAATTACCTTCATCACAACCGAATAGGTATAATCTGCTCACTTGATTGCTACAATATTCTCATTGAGGGAAACGACGTACATCACAATACAGAGAATGGAATATTCTTTTCAAGGAACATGCATGATTCAACTGCAAGAAATAATCATGTCTATAATTCAACAACGGGAATAATGGTATCAGAATCATCAAATAACCAAATTTACAACAATACAATTGAAGGAGTAACCTCACATGGAATACATTTGTTTAATCCAGCATTGCCAGACGATGGACTGACGGAGAACAATTTAGTCTATAACAATACCATAATTAATGCTGAAAATGGTATTGTAGCAACTAGAAGCCATGATAATATTGTACAAAATACTACGCTTTCTGACATAAAATCGAGCGAATACCGCTTATCCGGAGACTCAAGCATAAGGATAAGTGGGCAGCATTTTGGAAGTACTTTAATATCACACGATGATTCGGCAACCACAATCAATGAGTAGTTTTGCAGTGTTCAATTTCTTAATCTCTGTGGATGCTATTATGTATACTGTGAGGAAGTCTGTGCGCTGGAACCTAGAACGAGATCGGTTCTTTAGAAGTATTCTACTTATTATGGGCAGGAGTCCTTATCTTTAAAGTTTTTTTAATGGTATTCTTAACCACCACATGCCAAGACCCATCACGAATTTTTTGGCTCTATATTTAGATTCATTGTTTTCAAGAAAATTGCAGATAATGGCTGTGGCATCTAGACGCCAGAACAACAGTTTTATTATTATTACCACTGCTTTTGTTCTTGTATTTCAAATAGGAGTTAAACCGGCTTTATTACTAAGATCAACTGAGGGAAAAGTAAGTATCTCGTTCTTGCTAAACATATTTCTTAGCTTGTGTATACGGTCGATTACTAGCTTGTTGGAAAAGTCTTCTGGCATAAAGTAAATCCTTTTCAAAAGTCCAAGGATTTCATAAAGTCTTGGAACACCCTCTTTTTCTAATTCATCATATGATTCTATTATTGTTGCATCTTTCAAAATAGCATTATCATGCTGAGAAATAGTATCATCAATAGCAAGGGTTGAAGCAGTACTATTGTCATCTCCAAGTCTTACGGGCACTTTGTTATAATCAACAGGAATTTCCTTTATATATTGAAACCTAATAACTTCCTCATCTATTACTCTTCCTTCTCGTTTTCTGCTTATAGCTGTAGTATATGTGAAACGTATTCTAGTGTCATCTATGGAGTCTTCAACTTTAGAATCCTCTAAAGTGATTTGCATTTCTTGTACAAGCTTTGAGAATTGTTCTTGGGTTGATTTATCACTCTTGGCAGAAAGATGGCTTAAACACTTGCGTATTTCCTCCTCTGTAACTATATCCTTTTTCACGCTCATTTACTTTTATCATTAGGCATTTGTTGGATATTGCTCTTATCCTCTTGTTATTAGTATTATTTTGTGAGGTAAATCTTCTTGGAACTAAAGAGGCGGAATTTACTGAAATTTTTTAAATTTTACACATGTATTAATATATAGACTTCAATAAATCACTGTTCTTAAATACATATCAGGCTTTAAACCAACCAAAAGAATAAGGAAAAAAGATAAAATTACTCCAGACTATAGAGCAAGCGAAGCCACATTTTGGCACGTTTCTAAAGATTTATCAAAGAACACTTGATTACGATATAAGAATAATAATAATGTTATTCAATCTAGCATGTTGAAGGAGCTAATTCTTCTAACTCGGGTATGAGCTCTGTATATGTGGGTATCTCATAAGCACTATCTTTTAATATCGATATCATTTGCTTCTGATCCTTTATTGCTTCTGCAGGGTCTCTTGGATGCAAAGCTATTCTGATAATTTGTGGTCTTTTTTCTATCTGCAATTTGAAGGCTCTTTCATCTCTGCCTATATTGACGATATTCTTTTCGGGATAGCCAGTGGAATCCCAATTTAAAACCTTTGGCAGCTTTATTTCTTTAATCTGTTGTTGTGAAAGTAATAATAAATATTCTTCTTGCTCTTCTGCTAATTTAAATCCTAACTTTTCTAAAACCTTGATAGAGCTATTATTTAATTTCCAAGCTGGTGGTATAAACACATTTGTTTCTATTCCTATTTCGTGGAATATCTCTATCCCTGCGCGTATCTGTTCTTCAGCATCTGCTTCTGTTGTTTCATGAAAGTTATCAAATTGACCATTTTTCAACTCATGATAAAGACCATGCAAAACAATTTGACAGTTATTGTATGATTTTATCTTATCAACAAATTCAGGAAATCTATGGAGGTCTTGCTTTTCATTAAAGAATGGTATCAATGCAATATTGAATTTTATATTCAGTTTCTCTAGTTCATCAGCTGATTCGAATATTTTTTTAGAAAAAGCAGGACATGCATCATGTATAGTGACTACTCCTAATCGTGGCTGTGGTCGCTGTTGCTGCTCCAATGAATCCGACATATACTAGAACAAAATTTAAGTATTATTAAAATTAAAAATCTCATGTTTCTTATAATAGGATAGAACATTCTGTGAAATCTGATTGCAAATTTCAGAAATGAGACTCGATACATAGAGGAAAATAGTTATTTACTTTATGTATTCATTCATGTTGGTTAGGAATTTTTATTGCCGGTTTCTGTAACCTCGCCTTGCGCTCGTCGGCTTAATATCTAGCCAGAAGCAATGGAGACAGAGCCATGGGTTTTCGTTTTGAGGTATGGTAAACATAGCAAAGAAGAAGCTGGTGTTAATATACACACACAGAAAGAAGAGTATCAAAAGAAATGATATAAAAATATGATAGTATCAAGTCCAATGTTTTTTACTATCGAAATAAGATGTGCAAAGTCAAGGTCTAATAGTGATCAGGCGCATTAACCACTTGTATACAATGTCTAGCAATAACAATGCTCATAGGAGAGGAGGAATTGTTACCATTAACGCTAGGAATACTGAAGCCATAGAAGGTGAAACCGCTAATAGCTTTGAGTGTGAAGCCAATACAGAGCTCTATAGATACTTCCTCCTGCAGGAGCCTATCGGAGTATTGCACTTGATTGACAAGCAGGCAAAATGGAATCAGGAGCTTGAAAATGTGTATTTAGTTTCATGCGAATATATTGAAAATAATTGTCAACATTACGAATATGAGCTACGGCCTGATAATGATTGTCTGTGACACATTGTCTTTAAGTGCTCGTCTAAATCCACAAATTTTCAACTATTGAAACTTAACAAAGACAGTCGTATCGCCATTAAAATAGGTAGCCAACCAAATAGCCTCGTCAGAGTTTTCTATGTCAGATGATGTGTACCGTGACCGCTAGCACCCATCATCGTGTCCATCATTGCCATATGATGTCATTTGCGACTACTATGACACTTGGTGAAGCTACATTTCCAGTGTGAGTCAACTTCACTGATACTCTGTTGTCTCCAATGACAGGTACTCCGCTTACTCTTTCTTACGTCCTGGACCAATACGTCTCTCAGAGTTTTTTACTCTATAGGAGATATAGAGGGCGCTCAGTGCATTACTATCACGTCTCTGCATATCTTGATTGTCTACGGTTTCGCACCACTCTCAGCAGGGAAGAGCCTCTAATAAACAATCATGCAGATGCATAAATGAATTCTCTAAGAGAAGAAAGCTTGCAGTAAAGACGCTAAGCTTTGACTTACTGTTAGCATATGTTTCTTTTAGAATCCTTCGCGCATGGTCTCTAGTTTTCATCTTGCCCTCCTCAAGGCGCAACTTATACTTTGCAAGCATACTGTTGACGGGGGTGTAATGTACAGCCAATTGTTCTGTTAGTTTGACCATCTCTTTTCCCAGATGAGTTGCGTGATATGTTCTCGTTACTGGGTTATATTCTAACAGGCACTTTTGAACTAATTCTTCGCAATGCTTGTTCACTCTGCGGTATGTTAAAACTAATTCTTGTGCTAATCTTGCTCTTGTAACTCCAAACTCGTTATTCAACGCAGCTGTCAAGATTAGTGCATCTATCGTGGATTGTCCACGCAACTTCATAGGTGATAGCATGATAAATGATCATAAAAGGGATCTCATTCATTATTCTAGTAAAAAACGAAATAGTTGTTCTAGTATATCCATCAAACTCCAGGAAAAGAATTGGTGCAATGAAGATCAAGTTTAGTTGTTGAAATTAGTCCAAAGCTCTTTTCTACATGAGATTATAGTAAAATGCAGCTATGACTTTGACTAATGTGTTACTAAAGATATATAGTATATCACGCATATGAGGCGCGTTTTTAACCCTAGCTTCGGAGCAATGCCTGTATGCTTTATTGCCGCGTAGATATAGAAAACTCTTCAATATGAAAATGAGACACTCTTTCTTGATCTAACCACGCAGAGTGCTTTATACCATAACAGTAGCAGCAATATGAAACCATGATAGCAACAGACTCGAAGGTCGAAAATTGTCTAAATTGCGGCAAAAAAATTGAATACGTCATGGGTTCATGCCGTAATTGCGGAACTGAACGACCAGCTGTGTCTAAAGATACTCCGCTCTAAATTTAGCGATTAATAATCAGCTTCGGCAGCAGCAAGACAGTTATTCATAGTACCTAATAGTAAGCAAATACCCCTGACATAATGGTAGTACCATCAGCATATCTAGTAGTTATACTAGTTATGGATCAATGGGAAAGGAAGATAGCTCTATCATTAGCCTTGAGAAAGTAATAGCTGATTTAGATGCTACTATTAATGAATATTTCCTGAATATCTTTAAAAGGAAAGGTTTGGAGGTTGGAATACTTAGACTTAGAAAAGGAGAGATAGATACTCAAGAGCCTCATTCAGTTGACGAGGTATATTTCGTAATTGAAGGGACTGGACATATAGAAATAGAAGATAAAATGAAGCCAGTTAATCACGCTGATTTTATCTTTGTTCCTGC
>JBKPEN010000099.1:0-2825 GCA_046728425.1 Thermoproteota archaeon | reverse complement strand
GCAATAGAGTTGATGCTAACGTGATTTTAAAGATTACAAAAAAAGATCAAGATTCCCGTGTATTTTGATCCAACAGCAAGTACCCTTAGCCACCATTAAATAGTTGGAGCCTTGGTCGGCTCATAAACATTTTTTAGTTCTCTGTTACAGTAAACCTGCTCTTGCTTTGATTTCGGCCTGGAATATCGGGGTCTGTACCTTCCAAGCAGTATAGAGTTTCCTACTACTGTTACTGAGCTCAGAGCCATAGCCGCCCCAGCAAGTATAGGCAGCCATCCGAACACACTTAGTCCAAGGAAGGGTACTAGGGCGCCTCCTGCTATGGGTATCAACCCTGTGTTGTATGCAAACGCCCAAAACAGGTTCTGCTTTATCTTCGATACTGTCTTTTTGCCTAACTCCAGAGAGGTTGTTACGTCCCTTACATCACCTTTTATCAGAATTATGCCGCCTGTTTCCTTTGCTACATCAGTCCCAGAGCCAATCGCTATCCCCAAATCTGCACGTGCTAGCGCTGGTGCATCATTTATGCCGTCTCCTACCATTGCTACGACTTTGTCCTCTTCTGTTCTAAGCTTTGCAATTATCTCTTCTTTCTGCTGCGGCAATACTTGCGCAATTACTCTGTTGATGCCAAGCTTAGATGCAATAGCCTTGGCAGTTCTCTCATTATCACCTGTCAGCATTATCACTTCTACATCCATCTTGCTTCTTAGCGAATCAATTGCTTCCCTTGCACTTTCCTTGACTATATCTGCCATTGCAATTATCCCAGAGAGCCTATTATCAATTGACACAAGCGTAGCTGTCTTGGCTTCCAGTTCCAGCCTTGATAGAATTGAATCGACGTTAGTGCCGACCTCGATCCCGTTTTCACGCATCAACCTTCTGTTCCCAATTAGGATCGTGTGATCTGCATATGTCGCCTTGAGGCCATGACCTGACACTGCTTCAAATGAATCAGGATTTGATACAGGTAAGCCCCTTCCCTTTGCCATTTTCACTACTGCTTGTCCTAGCGGGTGCTCAGAGCCTGATTCTGCAATTGCTGCAAGCCTCAATAGCTCATTTTCTCCCACCATGCCTCCTGATAAGTCTATGACATCTGTGACTGACAGCTTGCCTTCTGTCAAGGTGCCAGTTTTGTCAAACACAACAGTGTTTACCTTTCTTGCAATTTCCAGATATTCGCCACTTTTGAATAGTATGCCATTCTCCGCGCCCTTACCAGCGCCCATCATAAGCGCAGCAGGGGTTGCGATGCCAAGAGCGCAGGGGCATGCTATAATTATCACTGATACGAACGCAAGGAGCGAGTATGTTAGCCCTGCTCCTCCTGCAAAATACCAACCAAGCCCCGCGCCAAGTGCTAGGGCTATTACTGCCGGTACAAAGTACTTTGCAACTTGGTCTACCATTCTCTGCATAGGGGCCTTGCCCATTCTTGCGTTCTCTACAAGCGTGATTATCTGAGACAGCACGGTATCTTGACCTACTTTCGTAGCTCTGATTGTAAGAAGCCCACTTTGGTTTATCGTAGCGCCGATAACTTCGCTACCCTTTGACTTGTCAACAGGGATGCTCTCACCCGTGATTGCAGACTCGTCTATTGCAGATGCTCCATCTATTACAAGCCCATCTACCGGCACACGTTCACCGGGCCTTATGACAAGTAGGTCTCCTTGCCGAACCTGCTCAACAGGAATTACTTCCTCTCTGTTTCCCTCCCTTATCACCTTAGCCATCCTAGGCTGGAGATCCATCAGCTTCCTTACTGCACTTGATACCTTCTCCTTTGTCCTTGTCTCTAGCAGTCGTCCTACCAGGATTAAAGTGATAATGATTGCTGCAGTTTCAAAATACACTGATGCAAACGGGAAGTAGCTAGGTGCAATTGTAACAGCAGCGCTATAGATGTATGCTGCGCTAGTTCCTAGCGCTATTAGCGTATCCATGTTAGATGCTTTAGCTTTTATTCCATCCCACATACCCTTGTAGAAGCGCCAGCCTATCCAGAACTGTATTGGTGTTGCTAGCGCTAGCATAGCATAGTTGCTGGTCTCCATTGGTAGAAGAATCCAATCTTCAAGTTGCGAAGCAAACATGTGAGGTAGCGTTAGTATTATTATAGGGATTGTGAGGGCAATGCTTATTGTAACATGCTTCTTCAGCTTTTGTAATTCTCTTTCCGGCTCTGTAAATTCATTGAGGCATTGTGTGCTGCAGAAATAGTATTTCCTTCCATCTACCATATGTTGTATGGAATCTGGTTTTTCTTCAACAAACATTCCACAGACCGGATCAGTTGCCATATGCCTAAGCTTTAGACGTTCTCTTATATAGGGATAGGACTTTACAATTGAAAGAACCAAAAATTCTATTCTGTAATGCGACTTAAATTTATTGCAATTTGCAGGCATTATCATGAGCAAAGCGATAACCGCCAAGAAAGTCGCGTATTTTTAAATCAACTTTTCTGTTCAAACTAGCTAAAAGAGCTTATGGCCCAGCCCCTTTTTTATCTAAAGACTCTGACAAATTTGTAGCCAGAATTTTCTAGCCTTTCCATTATTTTCTCTTTAGTTATCAACGTAGGATCATATTCTACAATTACGGAATCTGTCATAAAGTCAATGGCTATATTTTTGATAGCGTCATTGTCTTTTAGTTGAGATTCCCTTATAATATCGCTGATCTCATTGTAGAACTTGAGAAATCTAAGACCTTTTTCAGTGGTCTTAAATGTTTGAGTTACAAAGTCATAGTGAAGTAAGTCGCTTTTAGCTAGAAGCCCCAGATATTCTTTCAGTTGATCATAGCTAAGA
>JBKPEN010000043.1:0-8080 GCA_046728425.1 Thermoproteota archaeon | reverse complement strand
AGTTTCCCCAGATCGGGGAGACACGCAACAGGAAAAGCGAGCTTCTTTCAGAACTAAATGATTTACTCATAAAATTTTACCAGACATCACCAGTCCTGATTGATCATAATAGGCTTATGCAAGGCGAAGAAGGTGTCACCACCTACTTTGATATTGAAGTCTTAAAGAACAAGAAGAACAAAAGAAGGGAAGCATTCCTTGACACTATAAAGATGCCAAAGGAGGCTGCTGACATGCTGTCAGGGGAGCTTGGCGCTGTGGGAGAAACCCTCTTCAAAATTGCATGCTAGTTTCATATGTTATTGATGGCCCCAAATGCAGTCAATGCAGAATTGAAGTGAAAAACTGACACGCACATAAGTGAGGAGGCAAAATTAAGCAGATAAAAACATTAAGAGAGGCTATTGGAGTTCCCGTTATAAGCTATTTATGGATAATTCCGTAAGATAGATAGGATGATTATCCCAATGCACAGCGTGACGCTTCACTATGCAGACATGACATTGTTGTTGCCCGGGGGAGACTATATAGATTGCACTTGAGTCTCCCCTTACTAGGGCATAGTTAATGTGCATCTCTTACATTCAAAAGAAAATGCTTAGATCAAATGATGAGCCGATAAAGGGTAGGAAAGGTCCTGATATTCATTAATGATGCCGTATCTATGCAACCTAATGTCAGATTTCATTTATCAGTTCACTCAGCTTCCTCTTCGGCTTTGGATGTAGCATCTTTTGCGCGTAGCCAAGGCACAATATACACCCCGGGACAAGATCTGTGACAAGCGCTTGCATCACCTTTTGCTCGTCTATCATACCGATCCAGACCGACGTGAGGCCGAGCGCGTGGGCCGCCAGTTGGGCATAAGCAGCCGCCAGCGTAGCGTCCTGTTCCGAGAACTTTTTGATTATATGCTCCGGAAAATTCATCTTAACCCTTGACGGGTTCATACAAAATACCAGCACCACTGGCGCGTTCACGTATGGCTGGTTGTTTGCAGCCTGTACAAGCCTGAGCTTTACATCAGGCTTCTTTACATGGTAAATTTCAAACCCTTGAAAGCCTCCGGCTGTTGGAGCAGTATCGGCCGCGGCAAATATCATTTCAAGCTTCCAATCCTCTATTTCCCGATCCTCAAACTTACGTTGCGATCTGCGGTTCAGCATCACATTGAAGAGGTTAGTCTGCAGGATATCATCCACTTCTGAAGGTGCCTCTTCTTTTTTTGGGTAAAGCTTGGTGTTTTTTTCACCGGCGTACATCCTTGAGAAGATATCGCTTGGATACATTCAAGTATTTAGAGATGTGTGTGCAATAAAGATTTTTTCCATATCAGTGCAAGACAAAAATAGCGTCTTGAGCCAGGTACAGCCGTCAGCAAATGGTTAAAACGAAAAAGATGATCCTTGACGTGCAGATAGAGATCGATATTCCAATTGACATTGTGCAGGACAGCCACAGAATAAAGGCTGTAGAAGACGGTCTTAATCGAAGTATTTCAAAGGGTCTGTACGATCAAGGAGTCTCATTTGAGATAAAGAGCTGTAGTTCTAAGATCAAATAAAAGAGATAGAAGAGAATAATTTTTTCCGTTACGTATTATAGGAAGCAAGCTACACTTGCGCTATTAAAAACTACTACACTTGATCTCTCGCTTCTGCTAACGTATATTCTTATTCTTCACAAATGCATCTGTGTGGGACTTTAGTTACATTATAACACAATAATGTAAAAACCAATCATATGATTTTATTTTTAAAAAGAATCATAGAAAGCTCTGCTGTTTTGGATTGAAAATAAAAAACATGGGCGGCATAGGGGTTGTCAGTATATAGGATGTAGCACACTTGTACGCATAGTGACGCTACGCTCTATCTTCAACTGTGATCCCCTTCTTCTCCTTAGACTAGCTCTCCACTACTGCTACTATAGTCTTTTTGTTTTCGAGCCATGCTTCTCCTAGTTTGTTATATTATGCTTCCTCCACGTTTTCGCAGTTGTCTTGCACGGTGTCGCCTTCATCCTCATTGAAATCTGTTACTGTATCTGTACCTGCACCACAATCAAACTGGTCTGCGCCTGCACCGCCAGTAAGAGTGTCACCACCGTCGCCTCCGTTCAGTATGCCATCACCACTCTCACCAACCAGAGTGTCACCACCGCCGTTTCCATTCAGAGTATCCCCACCGCTACCGCCGAGAATGCCGTCGCTGCCAGGTCCGCAAGAGACGGTATCGCCACCACCTCTAGCATGGCATCAGCGCCCTCCAAGCCGGAAATGTTGTCTGATCCATCGGTCCCAAAGATACTGTCAGTCCCAGATGTTCCGGTGCAAGAGGATTGACCCGACCGGCATACTATAAAAGCCGCCATTGCCTCCATCGCAATATTTGGAATGAGGCCTGCCGAAATGACTGCAACGACAGCTGCAATTAGTACTGCGCTTTTTTGTTCTTTTCGTAATTTTTTCGTAATTACATCTAAATATCTTGAATGTAAAGGCTACTTTTAAGAGCTTCTTTGCTATACCACCACACACTGCTCTGCCCAGAGTTTGGGCCAGCACAAATTATAATTAAGGCTCATCAGATGAAGCATTGCATAAATAAATGAATGACGAGAGCATATGGAATCCGCCAAAAAAAAGGCATTTGCCAACCATTGAGGACATTATAAACGCGCAAAAGTTGCTGGCAGGTACTGTTAGAAAGACACCACTTCAGACTTCCAGAACCTTCTCGGGTCTTGCGGGGACAAACTTGTTTCTCAAGCTGGAGTGCCTGCAAGTGACAGGCTCTTTTAAAGTCCGGGGCGCGTTTGTTAAGATCAGCGGGCTCTCTGACAAGCAGGCAGGATATGGAGTAATTGCAGCGTCTGCCGGCAACCATGCCCAAGGGGTAGCATATGCTGCTATGATAAAAAAAATCCCATGCACAATTGTCATGCCAGAGAACGCGTCGCCAGCCAAAGTTGCAGCGACAAGGTCTTATGGCGCTAAAGTAATTCGGCGTGGTGCAAATTATGACGACGCATGGGAGGCAACACAAGAGATTGCCAAGGCAGAGGGCAAGACTATAATTCACGCTTTTGACGATCCTGATATTATTGCAGGGCAAGGCACAATTGGACTTGAGCTTCTACAAGATCTTCCAGATGTTGACAGAATATACTTGCCTGTAGGTGGCGGAGGGCTTGCTTCTGGCGTCGCAATTGCAGTCAAGTCAAGAAAGCCAGATGTCAAGATAATCGGCGTCGAGTCAAAGGCCTTTCCTGCCATGAAAGAATCGCTTGTAAAGGGCTCGCTTCAGTGTACAAAGCGTGGCTATAGCATCGCAGATGGCATTGCAGTCAAACAGCCAGGTGAACTTGCGCGCGAAATACTTAGCAAGTATATAGAAGATATTGTCCTAATTGATGATGCATCGATAGTAAAGACGATGTTTCTCATGATGGAGCGCACCAAATTGGTGGCTGAACCGGCAGGGGCAGCCAGCCTAGCTTATCTTCTATCTAATGGCAGCAGCTATCCAGGTGGCAGGAGCGACAAGGTTGTCACCATCATATCAGGAGGAAATGTCGACATGTACCTGTTGGGCCAAGTCGTGGCAAAGGGTCTCATGCAAATGGGCAGATTGCTTAAGATTTTTATCCTACTTCCAGACAAGCCTGGTGCGCTTAAAAGTGTGGTAGATGGCATCGCAGAACTAAGCGTCAATATAGTCGAGGTCGAGCATGATAGACTGAGCGCTCATATTCCTGCAGGAACTGCTGGCGTTTACTTAAGTCTTGAGCTTGAAAACGAAAAACACGCTCAGCGTTTGGTGGAATTTCTAAAACAAAAACAAATAGAGTTCAAGGTAGTCAGCTAAGTAGAAAGCTAGCTAATATAGTTATATTCTCTCAGCCCTGCCTTGTCGGCAGTACTACCACCCACTTTCACGAGCACAAACTCCTTGTGGGCTGGGACAATCGAATCATTGAATTTGCGTTCATTTCTGTGTAGCCTCTCATATTCCTCTATTCTCAGCTTTTGTCTTGGGCCCATCTCTGCATCCAAGTCCATCTTGCTTACTATCTCCTTGTATTGCGACTGTACAATTCCACTAAAGACCATTGCACTACTGCCGCTTCCATAAGATCCAAACCCAATCCGCTTTTGCTCAAGGTCTACCCCTTTTTTGAACTCAAACTCCAGCATACTTCGCAGACCCATATACATGGAAGCGGTATACAAATTGCCAATAATTGCAGATGCTTCAAGCGAGCTAGCCATCTTCTTCTCGTATACTTCGTTGTAAAATGAAGCCTGCATAAAAGCTCGCCTGAATTGTTCGTCAGCTTTCATGAACTCAGTGTCAGCAAGAATTGACTCAATTGTTCCACGAGGATCCTTTGGCTGCGGCTCTGGCATGCCGACCTCTTTGATAACATATTTCCACCGGGGGAGATGGCGCCACTCGTGTCTCAGCAGATACGCAAGTGCCTTTTCACCCATCTTTCTATATGGAAGGTGGACTGCGAAAAAATCAATGTGATCGGTTATCGATTCGCCGTCTTCGAGCTTGATAAGCCCAGTCCTAATAGCTTTTTCTTTATAGGCATCAAATGCCTTCCTAACGGATATCAGGTATAACAGATTTGAATAACTACCATTCACAAGAGGAGTCTCTTTACCAAACGGGCGATAAAAGTCATATTCGTTCTTTATCGTTGTAGAGGGAACCTTTGGATCAAAAGCCAAAAGCCTCGGATCTTCTTTTACCAAAAGAGCAACTGCTCCAGCACCTTGAGTGTACTCTCCGGTAGAACCAATATCATACTTTGCTATGTCGCTTACGACGACTATGGCAGCTTTGCCATTATTTTCGTTAGCCCTTATCCAGTTTGCGTTGTCATATAGTGCATAAGATCCACTGACACAGGCAAATTTACATTCAATACCCCCAGCATGTTCAAAGGAGCCATCGCCGTATATCTGTTCTAACATTCCAATAACAAAAGAGTTCATTGCCTTTGATTCGTCCAGAGAGGACTCAGTTGCGACGTAAAGCCTTCCAACGTCCTCCGGATGGAGCCGGTCCTTCTGCATCAATTTCATGCAAGCGTTTGCAGCCATGCAAGCAGAATCCTGATTAGTGTCAGCAATAGCCATCTTCTTAATTCCTATACCATACTCTAGCTTTTGTGGATCCATACCTCTTGCTTCAGCAAAGTCCTTGTAGTCAATGTAAAGCTTAGGAATATAGATAGCAAGATCATCAATACCTACAATTGGCATACTGTATCGCACTAATGCGGATAGTCATTTAAAGGTATTTCTGGGAATATTATTTGATCTAGATACATCATTTTATTTGAGCAAAATTCTATGAAAATGTATTTGCGGACGTTCTTCTCTATCTCTCTAACGTTGACCTCCTAAGTTGCACTTTCTGAGCGCCTGATAGCATTCATGTCGGCCATGGCGAACTGAAACTAGCGGTTATATCCCTGCTATAAAAAGGTACTAGCTGACAAATAGCTCGCTCATGCCGTATACGAGGTATTATAGAATACAATTCAATTGGTACCAGGTGACGAACTTCAAATGTCTGCCATGGAGACGGCACGTACAGATTGGATTATGCCAATCTAACAGTCAGCAATTAGAGCGAACACCAAATGTCTCTTGTTAATGCTCAGAAGCACACCCAATTCTAAGTTCGTCAACTACTGAGCTGAATGGTAATAGCAGTAGTAGCCATCACATTTAAATTCTTAATTTGCTATAGTATATTTACATCGACCAAACCGATGGGGAACAAACGGTCTGGTTGAGGTGCAGTAGGTGAGAAACGCTGCGCTTCGCCAGACTATTATTCTTAGTCAATAACTCGAATGTCCAGCTCATCATAAGTATCCTTTACTGCTAGCAAAAAGAGATCGTCTTCATATATTAAAAGCCAGTCTTTTACACCAATTACAGGCAGCTTACGTACAACTACTTCGCCTGTATCTTTTATGGTTGTCATAACGTATGCAAACTGTGGCGATCTGCCCTTGAGATTAAACAGAGTCTCCTGTAATTCAATGCCTTGCATCCCACCTTGGATGTTTATCTTGACTTTATCACCAAGTCGGTTCTCCACTTTAGCTGTAACGTAACTCTGTCCTGCTTCGAATTGCTCTATATTGAGCATTACCTTGTTAGTGGCAATAAAGGTGTCAGGCATTTCTCTGTATAGTTTCTCTGAGAGGTTGTCATAAAAGGCGTTCATTTAGGGCCCAAGTCCGGCACTGTTTTTACAAATCTCCGTAATACGACGATGAGGATTATTGCGCTGGTGATGCCTGTAACTGCAGCTGCTGTTGTAATTGAGCCAGATGGAAACTCTGGTACAACCACAGTACCTCTTGCGATCCCATTTCTTGTCTGGTCTATTGGCTGTCCATCTCTTGCAATGGCTGTGACCTCAACTTCCACACGGTAATTCTGATTTGCTGGAAAATCAATCATCTGAGTGCCAGTTCCACCCTCCGCGACGAGGCCCGTCTGGCTATAGACTTGACTGCCATTATTATCTAAAACACGCAGGTTGTAGTTTACATCATCTGATATTTTTTGTCCGGAGAACCCGTCAAGGAAGTTAAGAGTCAGCGTTGATTCGGTATTTGCATTCAGCTGGCTTGGAGCCCACTCAAGTACTACATTGATGTTTCCCGTATCTGTGAGTAGCTCTCCTGTTGTCTGTACCCCTTGGCCAGTGCCTGGCGCAAGCGTAAATGTCATGCCGGAACTCCCTTGAGGGATTCTGCTAGCCATGCCCACAATATCATTCTTGTTGAGCAAGTAATGGAGAGTAAGTGCCTGCTGTGAAGAATATGGATCAATTGCAAGCATTCTCCCAGATATGGGGTTACCGTTAACGGTAGCGGTAAATGAAGTGGTATCTCCAATTCCTGGAAGGGATTTTGGGATTTTCACTTCCTCGTGTACAAATATGTTTGTGCCTTCGATTCTAGATGCGTTCCAATCAAATGGCATCGACCATGTGAATTGCTGTTTGCTGCCATTAAAGTTAAAGTCGCGAACTCTATCATAATACGATATTATGGTAGTGTTGTAAGGCTGACCCTGATAATCGACATTTTGAGTAAAAACATCCCCTACACTAAGCCACGAATCAAACTTGGGAGTATTCTCTGGCGCAAATATGTTGCGTATACTATCAACGCCAAAGATCTCGACTCTAAGATGATATATACCTCCTTCAAGGAAGAGAGGGCCTTGGATATTCACTGTTCCACCTGGGTCTGCAACCCATGCGTTAAGGAATTGTTCCTGCGTGCCAAAAATCTTCAGGTCGCCTTCCGTGGGCTCTACTTTCAGCCTGAGCAAGCCACTTTCTGTGTGAAAGAGAGTTGGAGGCATTATAGTCTGCGCATCTTCTCCTACTCCTTTTTCTATGGTAACGAATAACGTTGTATACTTGATGGTTTGGTTGTTATTTGCATCATATAGCCTAAAGAGTATGTAGGCGTCATTTCTACTTGCATCTGTCAGGATGGGAGGATTTACCTGTACTAATAGGTTAGCGTTTCTGTTTCCAAGTGTTGCAGTGAATGTCTCCATAGTCAGTCCGTCTCCGAAAGCTATCTGATTAGGGAATGTGACAGCGATTATTGATATTACTGCGAAAGATACTGCAAAAGCAAAATAAGAAACTTTTTGTCTGCCTGATTGCACATGAATGACTTCTTGGTGTGTATATTTAATTCTTAAGAAGTAAGAGCACATGGCACATGTAAGCGCACATAGACGCACAGACATATACTCACTCTCAAATGATTTAATTATCCATAAGTCTTGAGGATAAACAAGTGTCAGGCCACAGGGTAGCTGTGATAGTATCTGTAGTCGCCGCAGCAGTAGCAGCAGTCACTATATCTGTAGTTTTCTTGGTGCTGCTGCAAAATCAGAATCTATTGACAATTTTTGCCACAAACAGCAGCAACAGTGAGAGCAGCTCTAATGTAGGAAAGCTCACAATAATTTCCGCTTCTGACAGCTCGCTTACTAATCAATCTGGATATGTAATTT
>JBKPEN010000235.1:0-7265 GCA_046728425.1 Thermoproteota archaeon | reverse complement strand
TAGGGTCTTCTCGTACTGCTTGTGCTTGTACTGGTTGTGCAGCTGGAATGTCTTGTGCTGCTATTAGCTCAAATGAATCAAATACCTGCTGGACTGCTATTGGTAATGGTGGTAGTGTTGGCGCTCCTAATCTGATAGATGGCGCTGATGTTGTTGTTTGTTGTATTGTTGCTGGAGTCGCAGCACCTGCCGCAATAGAAGTACCTTCATAAAAGATGCTATAGCCCTTTGTCATCCCTATATTGGGGCGTGTTTCATCTGTAGCAGTTAGCATGAAATAACCTTCTCTTATTACATTTGGGGCAGAAGCAGTACTGTATGTCACTTCCACAAGTCTGGCTGGTACTGTTGCTATTGTTTGGTTTGTCTGTGCATTTGTAACATTTAATGTAGTATCTGTGCTGTTTACAATCTGAATTCTGCTATAACCAACTTGCTGAAGCTTCTGCATATGATATGATAGAATATTGTCAATTGTCATATTGTTATGCACAGTAATGTTGCTAGACACTTCTTGGAGTCTAACGTCTAAATCGGGATATCGAACAACATGTATGATGTCTCCTTCAGTTCCTTGGCAACGGGCTATATCACGACTACGGCTAATATTAGAAGGTGCTGTCAGTTGTTGTTCTTGTTGCTGCTGCAGTAGTCCCTGTGGACAAAGTTGTGCTAGTATTCCATAGCCTTGCCTTGACTCTTCTGAGAATGTGGAGCCTGTATTATTCACATCATCAATTACCCAGCCCTCTGGCACATTCAATCTTATGCCGTCTGTTGTACTTTGGAATAATGTTGTTGTTCCATTCCGGGTTGCTTGTACTGGTGACGGTTGGCTGGTGAGTGGCTGCTGCTGTTGCTGCTGTGCGTTTGTTATTGTAATATTGGGAGCCAAAAGAATAATAGCAATTGCTAATACTGCTGCTGAGATTACTGTTCTTCTCATAACTGGTAAAACGAATGATTGCGAGGACGCTCTCATGATGCTAGGGACAAACACAATACAGGTTTTACAGCAAAATAAGGGTAACGTTTTGAAATTTAGCATAAAATCCCCATAAGTAGACAATTTTTATGATTCATAGCTTTAGATAGTAAAAATAAAGATTATGCTCCAAAATGCAAGAATAGTCATCATATTCATCCAAAACACCGTTGTGTATGTATTGTATGTCTGCCGCCTGGCTCCTGAGAATGGAATAGATACAGAGAGATTATAGCGCAGCGAAAAATTGGGAGAAATTGGGCAGTGAGATTAAGTTCAGAAGAGTTCTCTTTTTCTACCCTTTAGATATAGTTAATACAACAGCGCCTTTTAGAAATAAAATAGCGAGTGCTAAGGTCGTGGGTTCAAATCCACCACCCGGTCCAGTTCTATCACTAAGGGTAACTACGGTATTAAATCATGCTTGTCTTAGATTATTGTCAGACAATACTAGCAACACCAAGCCATATCCTCCCATTGTCTTGCTAGCGAACCAAAATCTTCATTTGATAGTTTGACGAAATAATATGTGAAACTTTAGCTTTTTGACCTTTCTAAATCTAGTCATTTAACTGTTGCGTAAAATTCTGTGGCGGAATGATAACTCCGTTAATCAGTGGACAAGGTAACTCAAATCTGTACTCCGGAGGAGCACAGATTGAAAAATTACGTCCTTGTCCTGTTGCTAGATTGTCTATTGCATCAGTAATGTGTTGGCTCATCTCCGATTTTAAAACCTCCTTATACTCTTGTATGTCTTTCAATGTTAGATTTACGAAGGCTATGGCTATTACACTAGTATTTGATGGAAGTTGGAAATTAGGGGTTATACAAATATTGATAATGCAATCAACTATATCTGAACGTGTACTGTTACTTCTGCCACCATCATCAGCACTACCAACGCCAGCAGAAGTACTAGCCATTGTTTGACCATACGCCTCCGAATATCCAAAAATAATTAATATACTTCCAACGATGATGAGCATGGACATTATTTTATTGCTAAAAACAGGACGATACACTGAAAACATAGTGTGAGAGCACTTTTAAGGATTTATACATAATAGTTCCTCAAAATTTGAGGAAATTTATTTTTTATATACTGTTCTAATATCCTGTCATGTTGCAAAGAAAACAAGATCAACGTGAATATTACTTTATTTTAGGCTGATTTCATAAAATTCCTCTAATAAGGGAAGTAAGCTTATTAACTTGCTTTGAGAAAAATTTCTTGAGGTAGCATATGGTCAAAGACAGCTCCACCTTACCCTTTGAAGTAACATACTCACATAGTGCAAGTAGCAAGTCAAAGACTACTTCCATGAAGAGACTTGCAGTGGTTCTAAAGCCCGAAAATGTAGACTCTATTACATCTACTCTTAGGGGATTGGGTCTTGAATCAACAATATATGACGTAAAAGGTTCAGAAAAAGAAAAGGAAAGAGTTTCGTCTGGTAGAGGAGTGGGTACAACTGACCTTGCATATACTACAAGAAAAGTTGTGGCAACAGTAGTCAATTCCGATAACGTCAATGATGTTCTGGACAGAATGAAAAAAGCTCTTGGCGTAAGTAGTGGAGCCGTAGTCATGATTTCGGCTGTAGACGATCTGGTGCGTCTATAGTCTGAGAGTCCAACGTCGTCAACAGATCTGCAGGTAAATAATGAAGCTTATCCCAAGATTAGCATGGTCATTATCGCCTACACTTGTGTAGTTGTATCCCCGCGCGGCTGTTAGGCTTTTCAGACACAGGCGTAGCATTGAAGGTGACATATTCATCGTCAGCAGCAGGTGCTAATGCACCCAGACAACTAGTAGCAGGCGCAATAATAACTACAACAATAATACTGTCACAAACTCGAGTTGATAGCGTAAATAAATCAATAAAAGTCTGTTCGGACAGCAGTAGACAAAGAGGAAAAAATAGAGGAGCTTCTATGCTGTTGTCTATGAGCAACAGGAAGATCCTCTACTATTTTTATTAGCTTCAATGATTCAAGCCAAGGTACCAAGGCGACCTTGAAGTCACAATGAAGATTCGGGATTTACATGATAAAGTAGGGGCTGGAATATTTCTTTCGAGTATTTCATTTTTGAGTAATCCTGATTATGATACTTGCAGCAAGCTTAATCTTTTGACTTGTCTATTCTCTCCTGCTTCCCTTGAGACTCGCAAGCTCTTTTGTTACTCGCCACCTGTAGATGAACTTACTTGCGATCAGCACTCCTACTAAAATTGCCCAAACCCATAGTGGCGGACTTTCAAATGCCATTCTTGTCCTTTCACCTGTAATAATGATATCATTCATCAGATATCAACCATCGCAAAGCAGCCGGTTATCGTCCTAATAAAAAGAAGCAAGTGATCTTACTTTTAACTATAATCTTTTACTTTTTCGGATTTGGAAGAGAACCGTTCTTATGTTTGGGAGACAATAAGAACAAATACAATCTTCATTTAACCTGTGACAATAATAGCTTTACCAAAGTTTGACTATGAGGGGACAGAAGCACTGAAATCGTGGGTTCAACTCCCGCCGGCCATTTCTTACTGTTATAGAACTATGGTATTAAATTGAGTTCATTGTAGGTCATTGTCGGATACAATGTGTCGCAAACCATGAATGCGATGTGAAAGCCAGCTATGCAAATCTGACAGGACATACTGTTCAATAGGTCCAAGTCCTGTACTCCATCGTGGTGAGATGGCAAACGAATGACCGAGATCAGGGTAAGTTATCAAAGTATGATCAGGATGATCTACTTCAGTTAATCTTTGCTCCAAAAGGAAAGATTGCTGAACTGGAGTAAGCGGATCATTTTCTCCGTTTAGCATTAGAATGCTTGCTGATTTTGAGAGATTGCCTATAACACTTAGATTAGGTTCTAAATTAACCGCTGAGTTAAACCATATAGGACATCCCTCTGGATTATCACACCTGGCATTTACATCAGCCTTTGTAAATTCTTCAAGCTCTTTCTCAAGCAATGGTTTGACTTGCCTGTCAATATCAATAGATACAGCAGTATCATTTCCAAAGTTAGCTACAATAAAGCGACCAACTAGGGGATCTTGAATAGCTTCTTCTACAGAAATAGAGCCCGTGCCATTTTTGTCCAATACTTGATGCATATATTCAAGAGCGATACCTACTTTTTGATAGTATGCCAAGTCAGCCATGGTGGTAGCAGCTGAGCCCATAAGTACAATATTTTTAATTGCAGTTGAATTAGTCTTGTTCTCTTCTTGGTCAATCACAATTCTTGGAACAATTATTGTACCTTCACTATGACCAATCAAGGTTATCCTATCTGGATCAACTTCTGGCTGTTGTGTCAAAACACCTAGAGCTATCTCTGCATCACTCTTTAGATCGTTAAATGTTAAGTTGCCCCATATGTTAGTATCAATAATTTGGCTATCAGCGCCTATACCTCTTTTATCGTAGCGTAATACTGCAAATCCCCTTTCTGATAGATATTGGGCTATCTGCCAAAATGGTTTAGAATCTGGTGATAATGTTTCATTCATATCTACTGCTCCAGAACCTGCCACAAGCAACACTCCAGGAAAAGGTCCTTTTCCAACAGCCGGAATGGTTAGTTGAGCGTTAGTTTGGATACCGTTTCCTAAGTCAATCACCAAGTCTCTGTGCTTTACAGTTTGAATAAATGGTTGAGCAAGAGTATCTGTAGAATAGTTGAAGGCAGAATTAGATAGGTTAGACAATGGAAACATGGATACTGCCATTAGCAAAGCTAAAGAGAGTATAGATATCTTTGAATTTAGCTGACCTACCATAGGAAGCCGATAGGATTGCAGATGAAGTGGCTATAAGTTTTTCAAAATGATTGTTTTGAAAAATTAGGGGATTAAAATTATAATATCGTCTTTATCGCCATTAGATAGAAGGCAAAAAGAATATTATCCTTGGAAAAGGCTGGCTCAGGTAGTGGGTTTCAAACCCCACCAACCAGTCCCTTCTTATCATTCTGCTTGACTGCGGCATTAAATTACGCTTATTTTAGGTAGCTGTAGGACAGAGACAAAATAGCCGTCCGCACGCTCTTCAGAAAAGAGGAACGGATAACACAACAGCCTTGAAATAGATGGCTATTAAGTAAAAAAATTCCGTAGCTTTAATATCTTATGTTTTTTATACCTAAAACCAATCGCTCACAAGAGGGAGCTTGCTAGTCTTTTAGCAAGCTCCGTTGTTTTCCAAGGAGTTTTTTGAATCTAATCGATCCAACTCCCTCCTCCTTGGTTTGTGAGCGATTGATCGCATCCGCTGGGGACCCTTTTTGGATCCCTAGCGTCATCTTTAAAGCTTATGATCTGTCATAACTTTTTTTGCAACTCTGCAAAAGAGGAAGATCAACAACCTTTCAGCTTTAATCCAGTAGAAGAGCAACCACAACTAGATATCCTACCTTTACCATGAATTATGTAATAATCAGTTTCTTCTACTATTCACATAGAAATGTTGTGTATATTTTCACACGCAGCTGAGTTACTAGAATACAATGTGCTGGCTAGATCGTGAGTTTCAAACCCCACCGGTCCATTTCCTACTGTTATAGAATTAATATTAAATGAGTCTTGTTCTGGGGAGTTCTCGGCCAAAAATCCTGAGGAAGGCCACATTGTGTCCTATTTATTTTATTTGACAACCTTCCCATCGCCTAAAACCCAAAAATTGCATTGGACATCCTAAATTTAGCTCATCTGGACAAATGCCTCCTATTTATCTCCTAAATCAAACAAAAGTAAGTACTGATGGCTCTCAGAATTCAGTCAATCAGATCCCTTTTACAAATTAAACAGCTACAGAATAAAGTTCTACGTAAAATATGAGATAAGTTTAATAGAATATGTATTTATGGTTCTATTGTAATGGCTACTAGGAACACAGCCAGGTCCTACCCTTCTAAAAAATTAACGGCTGAGCAAGTTGCTGAAAATATGAAAGCAGCCGCAAAGAGGATCCGTGAGAGCTCCCGTGCTGTCAGAGAGAGTGTAAAAACATTACGTGAAAGTGGTGCAGTCCAAGAAATGGCAGATGCTACACATGAAGCGGCTCTGACTGCTCGTGACACTACGCGGAGCATAAGAGATACGGTCAAAGACGTGGAGAAAAGTGGTGTTGTATCAGATACAGCAAAAGCAATGGATGAAACAGCTACCGCAGCAGCTGAAACCGCAAGGGCAGCAAAAGGTACAGCACTACAGCTACCAAGAGAAGCACCAAAGACTAGGAGGATGGTAAAACGTGGTAAAAGGAAAGCAGAAAGAGGAGCTAGAGCTGCAAAACTTCAGGCAAAGAGAGCAATCAATAGAAAAGTTCCAAAGGTAAGAAGGAAACTTAGTAAAAAAGCAAACGTGCTATAACCTCAAGAGTGGAGATAAAACCTCTTCACTTTCTTTATTTTATCTGCTTATTATTCTAATGTTTCTACTGTAATTAGTACCAATGTCGTTCCTGCATCTTCAGATCAGCCGCAATTCTGTAGCTCCTCCTTTCTCGTAAGTTAGTTTGACGATCTAGGCTACTGAACATGTAAGAAGAAAAAGAGTGGGCCATGTAGGATTTGAAGAGTACAGTTCTATTTCCATTATTGCTGCTGCCACATTAGATAGAATAATAGTAAACAGAGCCTAGAGGGAGCTGCAGGCTGAGCAGAGGTCGTGCATTTCAACTCCCACCCGCTCCATTTCTTACTACGATGGGGCCACAGCATTGCATTACGCCTATTTTTAATGGATAGTTCTCTTCCAGCTAGAGCAAAAATACTAGGAGTGAGCGCAGCTTCTGGTCAGTTAGTGATAAGAACTTCTATCTACATTCGTTCCGCTCCCTAATTGAATACATAACATGTACTTGCAGGAAAAATAGGAAAATGATTTGCTTTGTATTAATCATATATACTTAATCTATCACTATGTTTTGTAGCCACATACTAACAGCAAATGGGTAAAATAATACTTTTAGTCTGTTATTCTATAGGCTTCAAGTTTATTATCCTGTATCATAGGTATTATAATCATATCTTGGTCCAATATGATCCCCAAATCAGCAGTACCTTGTTTTTGTAAATCTAAAGTTTCGTAACCTGTCCCATTAGAATTAACAATATAGAGTTTTCCTGAAGCCCCATCAGTAACGTAGTAATGTCTTCCAGTGAGCCCCATCTTCATGGCTCGTGAAACTAGTAATGGTGAGGACATTTTCATAATGCCTAGGACAGAAGGTATGTTTTAGAGCAAGATAAGGT